>JASEGA010000016.1 GCA_030018315.1 bacterium
TCCACCTTAATCCGTAAGTCATTGTTATTGCCTCCTTATAATTTAGTGTTGCCCTGTCGGGTAATCTTATTTACCTGATAACCACTCCGTTAGCATACCTCACATTCATCGGTTTACACCAGTTTCATGTTGCATCTACCACCACCTTCGTTTTCCTAACTTTTTCACACTTTTCTCAACTTTCTTCGAAAACTTCCACTGCACTTTTGGGTATCCATCCCTCATACTCTATGCTCTCTATCATGTTCCTGATTAATTCAATATCTTCTTGGCTCTGTGGTATGTGGTAATGCTTGCCACACTCTGGTCCAATTCCGTAGAGAACGCTCACTGGGTGTGCCAATCTTTCTGGCTAACCACTGCTTGATGTAAATTCTGGCTTGTCTGGTGGTGGGTTTCGGCTGTAACTGTTGCTTCCTTCTGATATATAGTTTTGCTAGGTCGTTCCAAATTAATTCCTTATCTTCTGGATTATTTTCAAAATGTGTCTTGAGCCATGTTGCTGTCCTGTTCAACTTTTCTAAACTCCTGGCTTGGAGCATCTCCTTTTCAGCCTTGTTGAAGGTTGTCAGTGTACACATGTTATTCCCCTCCTACCATCATTTTGATAACTCCCACTCTCTTCAGTTCCAAGATAAACTCTCTTGCATCCCCATATCGTATTTGTTCACCATTCCAAATTTCACACCGTCTTGCTACACTCTCCATATACTCCTGCTTGCTCTGGGGAAGCCACATATCCAACTTCATGGCTCTCACCAGGTCTTCATAGTTCTCAGCTTCAAACCTTGCACCGTCTTCACAGATTATCTTAATCATCCTTTACACCCTCCTTTGTCCAAAGTATCAGCTTACCCTTGCTGATGTAATTCTCAGGTTTGCCGTCATAGTTCAAAGTTCTGTCTGCTCTGTATGCTCTCAGGTCTTCTCCCAATTCTGCAAACTCTTTTGCTGCTTCATAGTCATAGTCAAAGTACCTTATCTCACGCTTACTGCTCATAGCCTTCACTGTACCTAACATACTCTCCCATATCGCTGGTCTATGCTTCTTGGTTGGTTTCATCTTCCTACATTCAATCCCTAAGTAACTTGCCATTCTCATTACCTCCTTGTTTTGCCTGCCTTCATCAGTGGTGGGAGGCTATCCCCACCAGACTTCCCCACCACCTGGGGAAGTTTCGGCTGTTAGCTTGCCAGTGCCATATTGTATTTCTTGGCTAAGGTGTTGCGTCTTTTGTTCAGGTAGCTGACTGCCTCCTGCTGAAGTTCATCTGCTCCCATCCAACCGTAGGCTCTTACCACTTTCTTGAAGTTAAACCAGTCGGTTGCACCCTTCTTCAGTTGTATCTTACCTTGAACCGCTCTTTCTACCATCATTTGGGTAAAGATGACCCAGGCTGAAATCTTTTTGAACTCTGTGCTTCCCTGGTGTTGTCTGAATTCGATTGTGCCATGGCGTCTGAAGCTCTGGCAATTCAGTTTGATGTAACGGTCTGGATAAATGCTATTGATGATTTCTTCAACGCTGTTGGCATTTTGTAATGCTTCCAGGTTTGTTCTGGGACTCTTGCAGTAGGTGTTGTTCATTCCCCTTCTGCTCTTGGCAACCAGTTCGTCAATGCTATCTTCAAACCTTGCATACATGCCGTAGATATTTTTGAAGGTTGTCAGGCTGAAGTCGTTGGCATCATGGTGAACGTGAATTCCACAGCTCTTGTTGACTTTAGCTCCTGCTGCTTCCAGTGCTTTACAGACAGTTTCCAGTTGCTTCAGTCCGTCGTGTCCTTGGAGTATTGGGCTGACAATTTCTAACCCTTCGTAGTCTACGCTTGCATCTGTGACTATCTTCCAATAAGATCTGGTTGTGTGGTTGTATCCCTCGACGTGGCAGTTGATACCGTATTCCCTAACCTTCGCTGCAACCTCTTGTGCTCCTGCTCCTCTTTGGTGGCTCTGTTTCAGGAAGAATTCAATCTCTACTCCGAAAGTCCTCTTAGTGTTGAAGCCAGTGTTCTTTTTCATTCTTGTTTCCTCCTTATTATTTGGTGGTGGGGAACTCTCTCTTCACTCTTATGTCCCCTTGGTTAATCTTATTATCACTGACTTGGCAGATTTTCACACATCGGTTTTAACCTGATTAACGTCGGTTTGGACTATCCTCTGCTGGTATGCTCTTAATTGCTCCCATTTTCAGACTTTTTGAAATTTCCTAAAATTTTTCTGAAATTTTAAGCACCTGAGAGAAAGTCAGGTCTTCCAGCCTGGGTGTGTCCTGTGGGTTTAACCCAAGCTCACTCATCAGCTCTGTAGCACGAACCCTGCCCACCCCTGGTATACTCTCCAGGAAGTATTGAACTCTCATCCTTGCCACCTCACTTTTCACTCTTCTGAGAACTAAAACCTCGGCTGGCTGCATTTCACCTGTGGACAGTTTCTTTCTGAAGTCAGCCTGCACCTGCCTGATATGTTGTCCTCTCAAAAGCAGTTCCTTACGTTGCCTACTCAACATTCTCGTTGCCTCCCTCTAATGGATTGTGACAAGTAGTATGTTCCACCATTCCCAATACCATTCCAGGCAAACCGATATTTTTAATGCCATACCTTCCCTCCAACCCAGAACTGCTTTCGTGAAAAAATTTCGTTCAACCTGAAAAAATTTTACCCCAACCTGGTTTCCAGCTTGCGACGAACCCTCGGTTTTAAAATGTCCATTTTACAGGCATTAGCCCAAAATCAAACCGACGTCAGTTTTGTGGATTAGCTTAAATCCTGTGGATTTAACTCAAATCCCACAACCTGTTTCAACCTGAAACAACCTGAAACAACCTGAAACAGGTTGAAAAGAAAACCCTCCTCTATTTAGAGAAGGGATTTTCCTTTAAAGTATGCTTTTATTCAATTCTTTGTCAGTTGCATTACGTATTGTAAGGGTAGTTAATCAGGTAAGTGCTGATACCTCCACCGCTGAACGGACAAATTTCTCCATTTTCGCAGGGTTGTCCAGTATGCCAGGGCTTTTCGGCTTTAATCAACAAATCTCAAATTATTTAGGTAAAGGTTGTCGCTTAGCCCAAGCCTTCAGTTCATCAAACACCTTCTGGATTAAAGCCTGATACATTTCCTCAGATAAAACGAACCGTAGCCACTTGGGTAGCAGGTGGTAGGTGTTGTTCTTTACCCAATTAAACTTGGTTTTACCTGAAATGAGAGCTAACCCTCTAGCCCGTTCTTCTGCTTGGAATATCATGGATGCAATTATCTTTTTGGCTTTACTGAAGTCATAGATAGCATAGATTGCAATTGCAACCACTACTACTACCAACCCCCACCAGGAATTAAGCCCTTGTAAAAACTCCATGTCTTCACCTCCTTCTATATTTTAATTAAATCGTTGACATTCATGGCTGCAGTAACTGCACTGCCAATCCCTATTACCACTCGGTCTCCACGGACTTCAATGACATCATACACTCTCTGATACACAAAGCTTGCCAGGTTGCCACCTGTGTAGGTTTTGGCTCCCTGCTTCACCCGAACCTTATCTCCTACCCGAATAGGCTCAGGTGCTTCAGCCTTGCCAGGTGTTACAGGTCTGCCTGCTCTGGTGGTGATATAAATGTCATAACCGTTGCTCTTCAAGTCGTTAGCCAGCCTGTCAGCATTACTCCGTACCCTGAATGCTCCAGTCTGTACTCGGTACAAGTCGTCATCACCTTGTACCATATAGGTGTCATAGCCATCAGCC
Organism: bacterium; assembly: GCA_030018315.1. Classification (NCBI taxonomy): domain Bacteria; species bacterium. Next base: position 3,746 of record JASEGA010000016.1, read on the forward strand.
TTCAACCTATGGTACATTCTGTCAGCATTAGCCTTAACTGCGAACGCTCCCACCTGGACACGGTACAGTACGTCGCTATCTTCGTCATCAGCCCCAGGTGCAATATACTTGACGCCTAGGATTTTACAAATTTCTTCGGCATGAACTTCTGCCAGTTTCTCAAGGTTATCCTCATTCTTAAGCCATGCTTCATCAATTGGGTTATCATGGAAGCCACTCTCAGCCAGGAACACATGGGGACAACCCACCGCCACAGCATTTCTGATTACTCCATAATAATCCAGGTCAGTTCTGCCAGGATACAACCTTGTCTTGGCTCCACGGTCTGGGTTATCCATTAACTTGGCAGAAGCAGCAGATATTGCTGCAGCATGCTGACGGTCTCCACTCCTCCTGACAGAGTAGTAAACCTCACAACCTCGTACTCGCCCATTGGCTGCATTACTGTGTTCACTGATGAACAAGTCGTACCCCCTTGCTGCCTCACCTCTCGCCTGCAGGCTTGGATTTTCGTTCTCCTTCCTGGTCAGGTCGGCTACAACACCACACCTCTCTAATGCTACCTTGAGACAGGTGGATACAATCCACATACCCCAATACTCATAGTAACCAGTTGGTCCACGGTTTGCATTCCCAGGTGCATGCCCTGGGTCAATCATTACCTTCTTGGTCATTGCCAATCCCCCTTTCATAGTTTATCTGAGAAACAACCCTATTAAAGTCACAATCTACCCGCCCACAGCTATACCCAAGAGTATCATTTCTCTGGTGTCGCTAAAGGCTTGCCTCCTTCCAGCTTTACCAGCCTTTAGTTTTGTTAAGTCTGACACAGTACACTCAACAATCTTGGTTAGCTTCTCCTGTGACTCCATAACATCATTGAGTGTTCTCCTCAAGTCGTTATATTTTCTCATCTCAAGCTGGGTTTCTCTCAAGTCATTTTTAAGGCTGTTAAGCATTTCAAACAAATCTTTGTTACTGTACCACTGAGTATCATCCTTTCTATCTGGCATCACACACTCTCCTCTCTGTTTGCGTCTGGTAGGTAGGTGAACAAGGTCATGTCCTCTTGCCCCAATGCCCACATACCTATGCCCTTAGCATTGTAGCCACGAATAATGTCTACAGTTCGGATGAACCCTTGGGCATCACCATTCCAAGCAACAGAGAACCCCTCTGCATCACCAACATATATTGACCGCAACCAGATACCTGCATCAACAAATTGAACTTCTATCTCCTTACTACCCTGCCAAGATTGAACGGTTGCCAGTGGTGAATGACGGTAGTCCAAATCCCATGGATAAGGCTCTAACTCTGTGCTCCTCACATTAAGCCCTGAGTACTCCAGGTAGCCATATTGGTCGTACCCCACGCTTCGTGGCACTTCTCCGAACGTATAAGTTTGCTCATCGATTTTGACTGCCAACTTCTCCATTGGCTCGTATCGGTCAGTGGTGTTTATAATCAGGTTGTAAAGTCTAACCTGCCCACCTTTAACATAAGCACCCCAAGCTCCCTGTTCTACGGGTGTGGGTAGTTGCATATCAAAGTACTGCCTGTTACCCACCACACCGATAAATCTGTTGTTGTGCACGGTTACTCTTATATCCACACTTGACCCTTGCAAACCTGCTAAAGCTGCACTCATTGGCTCTGTGGCTATCACCTGACCGTTATATATCAGCTTTACCGTGTTGTCTCGGTAGTCTACCAAAAACAAATACCCTTCATTGCTATTCCCTCTCTGACTTGCCAAGAACCTCATTCCTGCAGCTTGTTGTTGTCCTGTCTCAAAGAGCAACCTAACCTCCGCATGGATATTACACGAGAACCGCTTGTCTAAAATAAGCTGTCCGTTGCTGCAGGTTGCATACCCTGCAGGCTGGATAATCCACTCACCTGAACTAAACCCTACAGCACTCACCTGGCTGATACAAACCATCTGCTCTCCAGTCCAGTAAAGGTTTGGTCCACTTCCACTACTGTAGCTGGCTGGGTTTGCCCTCCTGTAATATGCTGTACGTGTCAAGTCGTTGTTCGGTATCTGCTGGTTGACATGTGGTGAGATATTGTCTTCCCAGATAATGACAGGTCTCGGCACTCTCCGTATCGTTTCAGCAGTTACCGTCAGCTCCTCTGGCAGAGAAGCCAGTCTCTTTTTTAGTACCTTTCCATCCACTTCGTCCCTCTCGTAAAACTGCTGAATGTTCGGTGTACAACGCATCACCCCTCCTAAGTTATTTTGGTCATAGCTCTGGCACACTATGAACCCGTATATGACAGCTTGGTTAGTGTTCCCCACCTCAATTGTATTCGTGCCAGAAAAATTCCATGAACCGCAGTCATAGAAATGACTGCCCAACACATAGAACGGATACCAGTCTTCCAGGTTTTCTCCTCCTATAGTGAAAGGAGAACTGTTTACAGTAATACCTATGGTATCAGCTCCGTATGTGGGGAAGCTAACCAAGGCTATCAGTCGGTAATTGCCTGTGGCATTAAACATATAGGTTATCTTTCCATCTTCTGAAAATATTGGCTCTTCTCCATCCCAACCAACCAAGGCTGGCACACATGCTTTCCGGTTTTCGTCATAAGCCCATTGACGGTTTCTTACTGTGTAGCCCTGGAAGGTGTGTTGCCCTAACCCCTCTTCATTCCTGGTAGCTTGCAAAGATAAGCTGGTTTCACCTGAACGAACACCTGATGTTAGAACCATCAGCACACCGCCAAAAACAGGTCTTTGTCTCTTGAAGTAACTGGTGATGAACCGCTCTTGGTTGTATGTGCCTCGGTTGATGTTCCTAACCGTCTCAATGTGTGGCTCTCTGAACATGTCATATACGTGCAAGTAACTCTTCTGGTAGTGGCTCTCGTCATCATGAGTACCACACCAAGGCAGGAATGGCTGGTTAACCCACCAGAATGAACCGTCTGGTCTCCTACTACCCTCGTTGTGTTTGAACAATCCGTTCTGCCACTGGATGAGCTGTTTGTAGGTTACAGTTGCTCCCCGTCCACCCTCAACGCTGATGTTCCAACGTCTGCCGTATGCTGCGTTACCTATGAATGTTCTGTCAGGTGGAAGGCTCTGGGCAACCCAGCTCATGACATTCTGTAGCCACCACACAGGTGTACTTGGTCCAGGTGCTGAACCTGCCCAGGCGAAGTCATAGGTCATCAACTGGTACTCGTCACAGTTGGCTTGAGCCATTATTGGGTAGCTGTGCCAACCGTAGTAGCTTGGGTTATTAACTCCAGTCATAGCATACAGGTTGACACGGTCTTCCAGTCCTAACGGTATGCAAACCTCTTGCTTAGTTCTTATCAACAGGTCTCTGTATTTCTCAGCATCACCCTCACGTGTGCCCACCTTCTCGAAGTCGGTCTCAATGCCTGCTATGGGATATCCTGCTGCAAGGTAAAGCTCGGCAATCTTGTACAACTGGTCAATATAGGTGTCTTGGCAACCATCTGTATTGTCCAACAATCGGTTAACCAGTGTGTCTCCAAAGGCTATCGTCTGTAAACTCCACTTGATGTTTGGGTATGTCTCCATCAGATATCTCAGTGATGTTGGAACCCAGGATTGTATTGCAGTGCCTGCACTGTTGAGCACGTTCAACCAAGTGGCTTTATAGTTGTATATAGTACCGTCGTTTGCTACTCCGAAGTCGTGCAACCCAATAGCATAAATTTTCTCATGATACAGCTCAATCGCTTGGAGGAAGCCCCTGCTATTGACGCCCCAGTTCATAGGTGCATTTGGGTCAATTGTCACCCACTCACCGTTTATCTTCTGTTTGTATTGGTCAAAGTTTGCACTGCTGGGTGCATGTAAGCTCCATGACAGGAATTTCATATCTTACCACCTCCCAACGTGTACTGAGTAAACTCCGCAACCCCTGTAAAGCCAATACCAGTATCTCTCATATATTGCACCTGGTCAACACCGCCCCAGGCATTGGAAATTTCTTGGCTCACCCTCTTGTAGAATTCAACCCTTATTCGGTACGAACCCACAGGCATTACCATGAAGGATTGCCTTGGAGTGGTCAAAATTTTGGTCTCTCCATTGACTTCCCCCACGTTGAAGTGTCTTATCCCCTGTGGTTGGGGAACGCCACCCACAGTGGCTGTACGTGTGCTGGTATGCAATTTAATCTCTGTACCTGCTGTAGCACCGCTCATATAAAATTCTTTAGTGTACCGCTTGTGCAGTGGGTGTTCTTCAAACAAACCCCAGTAAACCCTGTCCCAACTCTCTATCTGGGTGCCAAAATTAGTTGAAATCTTGAGTAAGTCGTAGTTATCCTTAGGATATATGGTTAAATCAAGCCCAGCCATCATTATAGGCTTGGAATAGTCTTCATGATAAACGTTAGGGATGACAATTACCTCATGTCCACGCCCTATAAAGTTGAAAAACCTGTTCTTAACGCCTTCATAGACTTCAGGTGGAAAGTTTTGATATTCGTCATTCCCTTGTGCTGTATCGTTCTCATTTATGGTACTTTCCACCAATTTCAAAATCTCTGATGTGTGGGGAATATAAGCAGTAACTTGAGCACCGCCCTGGAACATGATATCGGTTATGGTCAACTCCCCTTCAAAATTGTTGGCAACCACCCTCAATTCCATGCTCTCTATTCGTTTATCTTTGTTGGGCTGGAACACCTGCAAATATCTTACAAACTCTCCCATTTACATCACCCACTTTATCTCAGAAGGGTGTCCAGTCCATTCTGTGGATATGGTGCCACCCTGGAACATCAAGTCAGTAATATACAATGTCCCACTAAAATTCTTACCAACCAGTCGTATCTTGACTGACACAATTCTCTTGCCCCAGTCTGGTGTAACCACCTGTGCCTTTCTCCTAAACATAGTTACACCTCCTAAACCAATGGCAAGAACACAATCTCTGTGCTGCCATCATCATATTTAATCTCCACTTCAATGCCTATCTTTGCACCGCTTGCTGGTTGTACTGCAGTTACATCAGCCTCAAAACTCACTGCAAAGTTATCACGGTTGGAAGGGTAAACCTTCTGCTCCATCACCTTCTCCTGTGTTGGGTGTCCCACACATTTGAAACTAGCTGCACCTGTCTTCCCCCTGGTGGCATCTACTTCCCAGCCCAGGTTACTCCAGTGAGCAAAACCTTCGTCTGCTCGGCTGTTAATCAGATAGTTGAATACCATCAGCTCAAGCATCTCACTCCTGTCAACCGTGTCAGCTTGCTCCAGTTGTCTTGCCACGTCTCTTACCTGGTTAAGCAACATACTCAAGTCTGGAGACTTGGCACTTAATTCCAGGTCGGTATCCCATGGTTTAACAACATTATACTCCCACCTGACTATCCTGGTCTTGACGAATATACCAAGGTCTTTATCAAAGGTTGTAACCTTATCCCCCAGCCTGAACACTTCGTGGCTAAGTCCAGTCTGGAATGACAGGTCTGAAGCCTTAACAATATAACTCTCTCTCGGTCTGGATAACTCTTCTAAAATCTCTTCTGCCTTCTCCTTCAGGTGGAACGGATTAGTAAACCGCTCATCTTTGAAGGTTTTTACCCTTACCTTGTCAGTGTACTGATAATTCTCCAAGAATTCCACACCGTTGTTTACGTCTCGAATGGTCATCATATTCTTGCCGTAAGGGTAAATTTTGGTGATTAACTCCTCTGTACTTGACTCACTCTCCATACTCCTCATATTTTTGCCTGTTACTATGGCAACCCCTGGGTCACCACCTATCTGTTCTCTCAGGTGGACAACCTTGGTAAGAGTGTCAAACTCTATCTCTCCACCCCAAACTTCTGGAATATTCCACAAAGCACTCAGCCTGTTGGTTAACCCAGGCTCAAGCTCCAGGTTACGCTCTGTATCAATTTCAACGTCTCCAACACGCCAACCTGTGCCTGCCAAGATATCCGTCATTACCACCTTTGGAGTGGTTGCTACCCACTCTGATTCAACCATTGGCTCCATGTATTTGAGCTCATACCAAACCGCTTCACAGTACACTTCCATGTTAATACTGCCCTGCTCTGGTCTGACAGTAGTGATACGCCTGATGACATACTCACGGTCTACAACTCTGATTAAATTTTCAGTTTTAACATATTGTCTCTTGTCATCTTTGAATGGGAGAACAAAGGTCAGAGTGTGTTCACCATTAATCTCTTCAAAGATTATGATGTCTGTGGCATTCTCTAGCACCGCTAACACCTTTCGGTCTTCGCCCAGCACCACTGGTCTGGCTTTGGCAAGCCTATCATAGAAGGTGGGCACAGGTGGTCTAATGTCAGCTCGGTCGTTGTACCGAACTACACCCAGTCGGTTATATCTAATTGTCCCTAACTGGTTATACCTTGCCATGTGTCCTCACCTCCTATTCTTTACGTCTTACAAATGCAGCAGGAAACATCTCATTTACCTCAGTACTTTGCATGGTTGCACCTGAAGGGAATGGGTTAGGCAAACTGTGCTCACTGCCTGTGTGAGTGTGACTAACCCTATAAGCCACATAACTTCTAGCTGGATTCCAATCTGTAGCTATCACTGGTAAAGTCTTAGATCGAAGCCCTTGGAAGGCTTGAGTTGCATTGCTTACAAACCCTATCCAATAAAGCCCTTTTTCAAGTGTAAATTCTGCACTGCTTGTTCTTAAACCTGTTGTGGCTGATACAATTGGTCCACTGTCATGCACCAATTCCCCTGGATAGCCAGCACCGTTGTCCTTCCAGATACCAAAATTTGTATAGTTTCCTCCTGGTGTTAACAGGTTTGACCCTATACTGTTAAAAGTCATGGTATGTGGTACAAACATGGGCAGTACCAACAGAGAATTAGCTGATAGGCTTATACCACTGTTGTTATTTCTTTCACTGGCTCCATCACCAATCAGTGCAGCATTTTTGTAACTACCTACCGCATATATTGGGAAACTGAGAGACTCAATATTCTCAAGTATTTCCACCCTTGTGTTCAGGTCTTCTATATCTTCAGTGTTATCTCCTACCTGTTCACCCAATTCCCCCAATGCAGTGACTAAACCGTCTACTTGGTCGGTCTTACTCTGCATATCGTCCAACCTCTGAGAAGTGGCAACTATATGTTCGAAGTCGGCTGTTACAACATCTCCAGGTTGTTGTTGCACGTGGAACACAATTGCACCGTGTCCTGGGTACACCACATATTCATCTGGGTCAACTTCTTCCTCATTACGGTAGATAACTGGCTCAGGCTCTTCCAACCAATTCTTTATATCTGCCTCGTAAATACGGTACTGGAGGCTGATGTCCTCTTGGTCTGCTACAGGTGTTAACTGGTAGCCTGTCTGGGTGTCTGTGTCCATGTCCAGAAGCTCCTCCAGTTTGTTGACGCCTGCCCCAAGCCCATTCATGTGGGCAGCAATTACGCTGTCTGCAGTGCCCAATTTTTTGAAGCCTGACTTACTCATATTTAACCCTCCTTTATAACCATCTACTTCTGCAGATGACTTTAATGCTGTTGATATCGGCTGAAGCACTGGTTACGCTAAAGTTGTTTAAGCCTGGTCTCGTCAGTAAGAATTCCAATGTACTCAAATCGTTAATGACACTCTTTCGCTCTTGTTGAGCATCAAGGATATAAGCTGTCATCCACTTGCTGTCGATAACCAAGGTTTCTCCATACTCCAACCTTCCCAGAAAACTCATAACATTGCCGTTAAGGTCAATGTCCAACTGTCCGTGTGCCATTTCTCCTGTTATCTCAATAATAGGCTCACTCTCAACTGTCCCTTTTCTTACGAAGTCGTTCGTACCTACCTGCTCAAATTCAAATTCATCATCTTCCACCGCATACCAAAAAGGCTCTGGGCAGAAGAAATTAAACGTTGCTTCTCCATGTGTAGCCAGAGTGGGCAGTGGAGACTCACCTACCAAGATACCCTCAATATACTTATCAGGCTCGTCATGAAAAATCAACCGCTTAGGCTCATGTTTGTGTAAGGCTGCAGCTATTTCACGTCTCCTGGTGTTGAGAAGTTCCACGCTATCCTCTGCCACTACCACCTGGACAGGAAGGGTAATAGCCTCATGCTTCTTAAACATGAACAAAACACCGTGTCTACCTTCAATATTGACCGTCTCTAATGACTGGCTTGGCATAATCGGTCTTTGCACATCTCTGATAAACATCAATTCACCCAGGTCTACACCGTCATAGGTAATCATAGTCTACCCCCTCCCTTTTGCCCTATCTCTGGCATTTTGTTTACGCATCAGGTTGGTGCTGATGTGTGGTGTTGTAGCCCTAGCTACCTCTCTACCATCAATGTACAGAGGAACGGTTATAACAAATTCTCCACCGCCACCACCTGAACCAATTCTATCGGCTATCGCCTGTGCTAGTCTTCCAAGCACACTCTCAGACAGTGGTAAAACTGCCTCATCATGCACACCTTCACCAATGATTGCAGGTGTCGGGTTTCCAGCCCTGATAAATCCACCTCGTGCCAGTTGGGGAATGTTGGGGATATTGAAGCCAATCGAACCGCCTCCCTTACCACCAATACCAGGAATCCAGTCAGGTATCTTAGGAATATTAATTTTCACCCTGTTCAAGGCATTAATCATTCCGTTCATTAACCCAATTATACCATTGATAGGTGCTTTAATGATACCTACCATACTGTCCCAAATACTTCTGGTCGTGCTACGAACCCTCTCCCAAACACCTGTTATCTTACTGCTCATCCAGTCGAAGGTTGTGCCAATGACATTACGTATGGTATTAATCAGGTTTGTAATGGTGTTCTTGATACCGCCCCAGATGTTGCTGGTTACGTCTCGTACCCTGTTCCAGACATTCTGTATGGCATTCCATACAGCATTGAGAGCATTAGTGAAAATTTCTTTGATACGCTCCCAAACCTCTATGAAAAACTGAGATATCTCTTCCCAGTTGGCAATAATTATGCCTAATGGGTGGTATTTGAAGAACAAATCAACTATGAATGACAGTGCTTTCTGGAAAATCTCTTTAATCCAGTCCCAAATACCCACAAAGAAGTCGGCTATCGCCTGGAAGATTGCTGTAGCTTTGTCTTTTATCCACTCCCAGCTATTAACAAGCCACTCACTAACCGTGTCCCAGTTCTTCCAGAGGAGAACTATGGCTGCAATAAGCCCTACAATTAACACCACAATCCAGGTTATCGGGTTTGCCAAGAGTGCTGCTGTGAATGCCCAGGTAGCCTTAACTGCTGCTAGGAACGCTGGCACCATACTCTTTAAGGATATGGTTGACAGTGCTTCCTTGGCTGTGCTTACGCCTTTTATAGCTAGTCCAAGTCCCATCATCAGTGGTCCAAGGTCTTTAACTGGCTCCAGAAACGTGCCTATACTCCACATAGCACTGTCAATATTATGTTTCAGGTTAGCCCATACACCCAAGCTCCTGGTGTTAATCTCAGCAAGTTCATCAGTTAGTCCTGCACTGTTTTTGAGCCTCTTCCGCTGCTCTTCTAAGGTCTCGTTCGCTACACCAAGCTCCTGCCAGAATTTATTTACATCACCTTCGGCATTGCGGATTGCTTCCTGGAAGCCCATAACTGCTCTTGGTCCACGCCTACCCTCTGCTTCCAGTGCAGCCATGGCAACTACCACATCATCAACGCTCAAGCCCAAATCCTTCAAGGCTGGTGCTTCACGCCTCATCAACTGTCCCAGATTATCCATATTAACTGTGGTTTGGCTCGCCAAGAAGGTCAGGCTATCCAGGTGTTCTTCAGTCTCGGACAGAGGAATACCAAGTGCTGACAACATTCGGTCGAAGATATCAATACTCTCAACTATATCTTTCCCTGTGGCATCAGAGAACTTATCAAATGTGGGTAGCAGGTTTTCAAACTCAGCCTTGGTAGTCACACCAGACTGGATTAACCGCTCCATGCCCCTTACTGCATCATCATTGGAGAAGGTGGCATTAGTCATGGCTTGTATCATCTTGCGTAATTCAGTCTCATTTTCACCTGTAATAGCAGCAGTACGCCTCAAACCGTCGTTAAGCTCAAAACTTCTGTTGGTCATCTTGGTCATAGCACCGCCTACAGCAACACCTGCAGCAGTAACCTTTACCCAGTTCTGTTCCATCCAGCTTGCTGCTTGCTTACTGTTCTTGCCAATCTTCTCAATAGTATCGCTTGCCTGGTCTATTGCTTTGATGATAATTTCCATTACGTTTGCCACACTGCTCACCTCCTCCTCTGTTCTACTTGAGCTTTAAGCAAACTCTTAGTGTCTGCAGAACCCTGCACCTTGCTGTTTTTGTTGTTCTCTATCTCTTGTTGCATATGGTTTATAGCTTCTATGAAGAACTCTGTCTGTGCAGGTGTCAAATCCACCTGAGAGCAGTTGGTGAACGGTATTCCAGCAAGGTGCATCTGCAAAATTGTTTGTCCTTCTCTACTTCTTGCGAAAGGAACGTACTTGCTCAATAGCCTCCTCTGATACACCTGAAATATTGAAAACAAACTCTGCAATCTCCTCTACCACTCCCACTGGTCTCAATTGCTTTACCTCGTCAATTGTCCATTGCTCATCTATACTTAACGCAAAGGCAACTGCCATAGCCTTGGCTTCAAAGTCTAACAATTGTGTTTGCTTGGTGTCAATTTCCACCTCTAAGGCTTTCTCAGTTGCAGCCCTATCAATGTTGCCCTTCTTGTCGAACACAGGCTTACCGCTTACCTTGCCTGCACTAGCTCGTGTAGCCTCAATCTCAGCCCACTCACCTTCTGTCAAAGGTCTTAGGTCAAGCTCACCATCCAGCTTTTCAAAGTATTGGGTATGAACCTGGTTTTTACCTTTGAGAATATCAGCTTTAGTCAGCTTAGCCATTAACCTTCACCACCTTCCTGGTCTACATCAACCAAGGATACATACACGTCAGTGGCAATCTCGGTTGTGCCATCGTTGAGTGTCAAGCTGTCCATATACGCCTTGGCACTAATCACCTGAACCAATTCATCCCTACCAGAAGGTTGAAGGTCAACGTTGGTATGGATAACCCTTGGCATAAGGATTACCATTCCTTTACCATTGCCTGCATCAAAGTTGAATTCCAGGCTGTACTCTGTAGAACCTGTATCACTTGGTCCAGTTTCTCCTCCCCAATACCGCTCAAGCTCTTCAGTACCTTCGAAAAACATGTTAGCAGTCAGTGTTACCTCACGGTTGCTGGCTAACAACTTTCTGGGATATCTGCTCCCAATACTCCTACCAGCAGAGGCATCAAAACCATTTGTAATTGTCAGGGTGAAGCCCTTGATATCAGCAGATTTATCTCCGTTGTTAAGCTTGGCAGTTACCTCATGGAACGCCAACGGATAGTCTTCAGGTAGGATGAGCTCATGTTGCTCCTTCAGTGTTGCCTTGCTATCCTTAACCGCCACAATGTCTGCTGTAGCTTGGCAGAAGCTATCTTCCACTTGTATCTCCAGGGAATTAATCTTACATCCAACAAACACATGCTCAAACACGTCTTTACCCAGCCTTGCTGTAAAACTCGGCAGGTTTGTTCCGTCGCTGGCATAAATCTCATGCAGGTCTTCAGCTCCTGTGAACACATATCCACCCAAAGCCCACTTGAGTAACCATCTGATAGTCTTGATATCGAACGCATACACAATGTTACCGCTTGGACTGTAGAAGCCAGGTCTGTGTAGCCTTGCACCCCTACCCATACTACCTTCGAACTCCAGGTTGGTATCCCCAGGTGCATCCAGAGAAGCACTAGCAATATCCACGTGGAATTCAGCATTCTCAGCTTGGGCAAACTCTGTTTCTTCTGCTAATCCAAGATACCTCAAAATCTTAGGCATTTACACCATCCTCCTTCCTTTATTGGCTCGGCTCAAGTATGGTAAACAAGACTTCCACCACTGCTGCAGCCCCAAACAATGAGCCTTGCTGGTGGTTTGGTCCACCTGCCTCGAACCGTAAGCTCTTAGTGTCTTGTACAAAATTCCTCAAGCCCAAGGTACGGTTTCTCAACACCGCACTCCGAACCTTTGCAGCAAGCTCTGTAACTTGCCTATAACCCTCCTCTGGGTCATCATTCTTTACCGTCGTTGCAAATATTACAGGCAACCGCCATTGTTCTGCCAATGTCCTGGGTGATTGTTGCATCTGAGCCATGTCTGTAAAAATGAACACAGAAGGTGTCTCTGGTTTAGGTCTGGTCTTGTCACCTCGGACAACCGTCTTCACTCCCTCCAGTAATCCCCCTTCTGTGATTTCTGCCTCTATGGTCTGGACAATGGCATCCAATATTTGGTTGATTGCCTGGTCAAGCCTTATTTGATGTGGCATCATGCTGCACCTCCTAAACCAGTTTCTCGTAAGGCTCTGCTAATGAACTCTTCAGTTCTCTTGCTTGCCTCATCCATGGCTCTGGTGGCATAAGGGTTTCCTGGTATCCCTGGGTGCATAACTCTGGCAACTGGATGGTCTGCACCTGCCCAGTACAATGCCTTCTTGTTAACTGGTCGTATCTCATACGGTTGTCCAGTTGGTCCATGGATACCAGTTCCCTCATGCACGTGCAAAGCATAATGCACACCGCTCCAGATTTTCCAAGCCATTTCATCCAGTTGAGAAAGTTGGAATGAGCCAGCAAGCCTACCATGGTCTACAGGTGCTTCTTTCCTAATATTGCCCCACACCTCTGTGGCAGTGTACTTGATAGCCAGAACTAAAGCTTCTCTGGTGGCTTCAAGAAGTCGGTCTACATCTTCCTGTTTCCACCCTTCGAATTTTAGCTCCATACCTGGCTCACTCCTCTCTCTTCTTCATCACCATCATACCAAACCGTGGTTTTCTGGGATATCTAGAAAGGTCTCTCATAATCGGCTCAGTAAAGATGTTGTCATCAACCATCTGCACCTTGTAATCATCCACCTGAACAATGGTGCTTTCCCTCCTGAAGGAAGCTTGAGCCACCACGTTAGCACATACCCTCATTGCTATATGGTTTATGCCAGGAGGAACACCACCTTCTACCTGGTGGTAATTTCGGTTACGGTCTTGGTCAATGATGTCTTTAATCTGAACTAACCAACCCTCCAGAACCTCTATCAATTCCTCGGTTTCTTCCAAGCCTAGGTCTTGGGGTTTTACGCCTGTATACTGCATCACCTCTTCAGGTGAGCTGTAATATTCCATTGTGGCTTACCCCCTTTCCCTGAACTCGTCGTATAACTCCTTGTGAGATTGTCTGACATGTGCCAGTAACCCCATTCGGCTTGTTCCTTGGTAGTCTTCGCAGTATGGGCAGTCAAACTCACCCTTCTCCTGCTCTACCTCGGGATTTTGTTCCTCCTCGGTTAAATCAGGCTCAACAGTTTCAACACTGTTGGGTAATCCGTCGCTGTCGCAGGGTTTTACCCTTGCCATTTTCACTTGGAGATGAACACAAGCCTTGATTTCCCTCAATTGGTAATCACTTACCTCAACCTCTGTGGTTTCCAGAGGAGGAAAGTGTTTTCCTCCTCTGTGTACCACGCTGGTGTACTTGTTTGTGACATTAACCTTGGACAATTTACTCATAGGGATTTACACCCCCTTATTCCGCAGGCTTTTCTTTGTCAACTAGTGCAACTACAGCACCGTTTTCATCTTCATAGTGGCAATCAGCTTCGATTGTCAATACGAAATCAGTACGTCTTGCTTTGGCTTCACGCTCACGCTCAATAGTTACTTCATGGAACACACCCCAAGCCATGTTGTCAGGGTGTTGTAGCATAGCTACCCTACCAAGAGAACCAGCCCTCTCCAGCATTGGACAGTACACTACAGGGATACCCTTGTAATACAGCCCATCACCAGTGGTTTGTGCCCTATCACCAAGTGCAGTACCACGTGCTTTCAACAGGTCTCTATACCCATCTTCAATCTCATAAGGTACGTAGAACCTCCACTCTGCACGGTTGAGCAAGTACTGCTTGGGAAGTCCATCCAGCAAAGCCTTCAAGACTTGCTCAGGATAATCGTCTGCCTCTTTGTTGAAGTCAGCATCTACACCAGCACCATACACCTTGTTCTTGGCTTTCTTCACCCAACCATCAGTCAACCATAGGATTTTATCCTGTGCATAAGTCAGGTCAGTGTCAGCGAAGATTGCCCATTCTTCAAGGTCACGCCCTGCAGCTTCACCGAACAGGTTGATAAGAGTAGTCTCAAACCCACCACGCTCAATGTTACGCCTCAAAGCACGGTCTCTGATACCAGTTACCGCTTGCATCTCCTTGGCAATCAGTTTGTTGGTTGCGAATTGAGGTTTAACGAATTCGTTCTCAGTAAGAACGTGCTGCTCCTCTACGCTGTCAACTACTTTATTGCCAGAAGTCAACACCCTGCCAACAAATCCTACACGGTCAATCTCGGTAACATGAGACTGCATCTCAATAAACCGTGCTTCAGGAAGAATGGTAGTCCTGTGTTGCATAGCACGTACAAATTGGTTGAACTTCTCAGGTGCTAAAATGCTCTCACCCAGGTTGTCCACAGTGATACTCTTGTAAGCTTCATCCAACTTCGCCAAAATCTGCTCATTGCTGTAAGTCATGTTATTTACCCTCCTTCACGTTTCTTTTTCTACCGAATAAATCTCGGTCTTCGTGCTGGGACTTGGTAGCCCCTCCCACTTCCTCACCGTCTTGCCCTTTCAGGCTTTTAGGTGTAGCACTCTTCTTACCTACCTTAGTTTCCAACGCCTCCAACTTCTCCATCACCTGAGACTTGAACGCTTCATATTCAGTGTTCTCAGCCTCTTCTTGCCCCTCGGTCTCCTCTGTGGTCTCAGCTTCATCAGCCTTTGCCTTCAGTGCTTCAAGCTCCTGCTGAATAGGCTCAACCGCAGACTTGACAGCCTCATCGATGAGATTTTTCAATTCTTCAGGCTTGATACTCATGTCTCCATCCTCCTTCTCTTTGTTAGATTTTTGTAAACCCTCACTGAACCCTACATCTCCTCCACCACGCTCCTGCTCTGCTTCAGTTACCAACTCTGCCAAGGTTTCATAGGCTTGTTTCAACCTGCTATATGTCTCTTCAGAGAACCTCCTGCCTGCCTTGTGTGCCTCTTCCAGTTGTGCAACTGTTTCCACCACCTGCTCACTGTTATCCTTGGCAGCAGGCATCAGGATTTCTTTGACCTTTTGGTACCAGTTCTTGCTTTTATCCTTAGCCTTTAGTGCAAAGAACTTTGCCTTGGGCACTGCAGGCTCATCAACAATACTGACTGCACATGCTATCCAATCTGGTCCAAGGTCTCTAAGCAAGGTTTTCTTCAGTGCCACATCTTTATTCTTGCTTACAGCTTCAAGTGTGGTACGCCTGATACCCATCACGCTGTAGCCTGTCAATTCGCCATTCTCTACCCTGCTCCAGGTGGCATCATCCAAAACCTTGCTGGCTAACACCCACGTGCCTGCTGGCAGTAGTGTCTTAACCCCAGCCTGGTTAACCTCCATATCCATAGGTAGTACATAGCTCTCTACAGGCACAGCCACGTTGTTCAGTGTGTGTTGTAGGTCTACATTACGGTAGCTCTGCATCCACTCGTGTGCTGCTTCCTCAATCTTCTCCTTGGTTACTGTCTCACCGTCGCTGTCCTCTTCACCTGGAACTAAGACTGCTGCATATGCCAGTCGCTTTCTGGCATTCTTCATGACAATTGGTCCAGTCAACTCACATATGTCTAACCCCTTGTTGGAGATATCTAAGCCAACTGCTTCCAACCGCTTCTGCACGTACATATTCTCAACTTCTCGTGGTTGTCCCAGGTAAACTTGGGTATCACTTCTCATATATGGCACTTCATATAACTTACCACTCACCTCATCCTTAGCAATCACTGCATCATCAAACGTGTGTATTACGTAGAAGTCAGTAATGTCACCTTGGCTAGAGTCATGGTTGTCCAACTCCCTGTACACCTTGCTTCTAAGCCTTTCCATGACAACTTCGTAACTGTCGTTTACTCTCCTGCTCATCGTCTCACCTCCTTTACACAGTAACTAAGTCACTCTCATAGAACCAGCTTGCACCTGTTGGTGGTCTCATACCCTCTGGTACCAGGAATGGCACAACCCTACACCTGCAGTTAATCCATTCCTTAATAGTCAGTTCACCGCCAGAACGGTCTCCTGGGTATTCCAACCCATTGCTGAAAGGCTCTCCCACACGTACAATCTGTCCGTGCATCTCGACGTGGCTGGCATCAACCTCATCTCTCACCCTTTCATCCAGTGCTGTATACCACATGTGATATTCAATACCAAGCTCTTGTTCGGTCAGGTAAGCACCTTCGTTCTGGAAACTGTTTATCTCAGTTCTGGCAACCCTCCTCAACTCATAGTCTTGCATTCTCTCAAACACCTTTCCAAGCTCTCCTGCTGCTTCATCTATACCAAGCCCCTCTTCATAGCTCTTGGCAAGATTGCCCATGACGTCACCTACAATACGCTGCATGGTACGGTCACTGGCTACAAACACATGCTCTAGGATTGTGTTCTGTACCCTCTCTGAGAAATCGCTGAACCCAATACTTACTCCCAACTTCTGCAGTTCACTAATGATACGGTTTCTACCGTACCTTGCTGCCTGCAATGCTTCTTCTCCCAGTAACTCCTCAAAGGTGTCCTTTGCTCTCATCACCTGGTTGATAATGGCTCTCATGGTCGTGTCGTCGGTGGG
This sequence comes from bacterium, assembly GCA_030018315.1. NCBI lineage: Bacteria > bacterium. The sequence goes on from JASEGA010000016.1 coordinate 20,499, forward strand.
TAGTCTGTTTCGTCTGAGAACCTCCTGGATAGTTCTCTGACTTACATCAGCGAACAATGCCTGCAACTCTCTTGTCAATCGTGCTTCAGCTTGTAATTGCCTTGCTGGCAACCGCTTTAAAGCTCTTAATGACGTCAATGATTTCTCTATCTCCAGTGCCATCTTTATCGCTGTCCGCATACTTCTCTGCCACCTCCAGTAGCCTCTCTTGCAGGCTCATCAATGTTGCCTCCAACTCTGGTGCTACGTCAACCTCTAAGGTAATCGGCTTACCGTTTAGGTAGTGGGCATCCATAGCTGGGTGTTCCACTCGGTCAAGTCCAAACCTCTCCCCAAAGTGTAGGATAAGTTGATTAGGTGTCATTGCTGCCTTGTCAAAGAGCTTGATGGCAATTTCCATATCGTGCTTCTCGTCGCTAGTGTCTATCTCAGCGAACTTAAACTCAAAATCAAACGCCTCAAAACCATCATACAGAATGTGTTTATTGATAAGCCCTTCTAGCATTTCTTGCCTTGGCTCTACCACCGAACGCTTGTAAATCTCGGTACTTTCTTGAGCTGTGTTACCTCCCAAGCTACCAGTCTCTGCTATACCCATTCTGTAAGGTGGCACACCGTGTGCTGCAAGTACCTCATCCCTGTTGTCCTTACGATATAACCTGAAGCTGGCTTCTTTAACATCAACGCTCAAAGGCTTGAACTCAATCTCCACTTCCCCCCGTCCATCAATGGTGGGTATTGACATTATCAGTGTTGAATGTGGAGACTTAGATAGCTCGTTAAAATGTTCCTCAATACTTTTCTCAAACTCACTCTTACCATCCTCATCCAATTCACCTGGGTCAAAGTTGCCTGTGATAAACACCGCATAAGCTGGCACGCCCCAGTTGTCAAAGAAGGCTATATTGTAATCACGCCTTGCCGCATCACCATGGATAGCCCCCAGTGCAGGTATCACGTCTGGCAATCCGTAATAGTCGCTCCTGGGTGTATAGTTGACAACCCAGAAAATTTCTGTGGCTCTACGCTCTGGTGCCAAGGAACCAAGCTCTTTAATGTGCCCTGTCTCAAAGTCCACATCATGCTCAAACCCAATACGCTTGAACCACCTGGTTTTGCTCCCTCTCACCTGGACGAACCTGTTGCCATCCCTGTGTACTCTCAATGTGTGGGCAGGAATGTGCACCAGGTCTGCAGGCTCACCGTCGTGCTTATAATCAACCCTGGTCAGTTCTGCTGCACCATAACCAATTGCCTCATAGTCAAACATCACCTTGTCAAAGGTCTTGCTTACAGGCTCTGAAAGGTCACTGAAGAAGTCTTCAAGCATGGTCTGCATGCTCTCATTCGGTTTGTCCACTAGAGGAATAATCTGCCAACCTAGCCCAGCAACATCTCTGGCTTTGGTCTTGCAAGCCCTATAGTGGTAGGTGTTCAGCTCCAGTATTCGTGCCAATGCTTCAGGATTATACAATGGTTGCACCAACCCATGCTGGTTGTAGCTGTCTGTAAACATGTCGGCTGGTAACTGCTTGCTGGCAGACTTGTTGGCATACTGCTCCAAGATATCCTCTCTAACAACCCTGCCATTTTTGGTTACAAATGCAAATGGTTTTCTCATCTAATCACCGCCTTCCCACACTCTTTGCTCTGAGCTTTATTGGCTTAACCTCATTCTGCTTGGCAAACGCTAGCATCAACGCATCAGCCCTGTCAGGAGAAGGTAGCCCCCTCTTCTTCATGTCATCTTTACTCTCAACTTGTATCTGCCCTCTGCTGTTTATCTTGTACTTGATGTTGGCAAGCTGGGCAATCATTTCTTCATCATTCTCTATGTCAATGTCTCCATCTTCGAACCGCTCTCTCAAACCCCACCACCATTCAGCACGCTTGTTGGCGAACCGTTCACTATCACTGGCTGCAAAACCTGAACGCATTTCTAAGGCTGGCTCATTAAGTTCTTTCAATCGGTCGAACACGCCTGCCCCCAACCCATCAGCATCAACCTTAATCTTTGTTGCTCCTGTATCTCTCCTGGCAGATATTGACAACCCTGCTGTCTCCATTGTATCTCCCATTGGTCTGGTCTGGTATATTCTGGCTACCGAACCTCTTCTAAGCAACCACACACTCTCATCTGGTCCATACCTAGCCACATCTACACCCAATTCTACTGGCTCTCCAGGCTCAAGCTCTGCCCTGACAGCTCGCTCTATCCAGTCCAGTGGTATTAATGTGTCTGTGCCTTGTGTTGGGAACTGCCCTAACACTCTAGCCTGGTATAGTGGAGAATTCTTGCCCCACCTCTGGAACCGCTTGGCAACCCACTGTGGTGTTACCAGATATGGGTGTGGTAGGTTGTCTGTTATCTTGTTCTCCCAAGCACCGCTCTCAATATCCTTCTCGGTTATCCTAAACGTCGTAAAGTTTGGTGTGTCAAAGGCACTAATATAAAACTTCTTGATACCTGGTGTCTTAAACGCCTGACCGAACCTGCCTGTTGTACTCGTTGGGTTTCCTATCATCAACAATCTGGCATGTTCACTTGTCAGTACACCGTCAATTGCTTCATATATTTGTTCACTCACCCCTGCAGCTTCGTCAACTATTACCAAGATGTTGACTTCGTGGAAGCCCTGGAAACGGTCTGGGTCATACTCTGGTGCTGTGAAGCCCCAAGCCCACCAGTTGGTGTCTAACTTCAACTCCTGGGTTAACAGCTTGCCACCCAGTGGTAGTTTAGCCCTACTGTGTGCTAACCGTATCTCCTTCCACAAAATACCCTTTACCTGCCTGTCGGTAGGTGCAGTGGTGATAACCACGCTTGGTCTATGGTTGAACAGATACCACAGTGCTGTGTTCGCTGCAATGTAGCTTTTGCCAGCACCGTGGCAACTTGCTACAACTGTCTCTTGGTTGACCCTGACCGAATTGATGATTTCCTCTTGCACACTCCATAGGTCGTTTCCTAAAATCTTTTTGACCCACCATGGTGGTTGCTGCTGGGAACGCTTCACCATTTCTCGGGCAACCTCTGGACTAATTGGTGTCTTCATCCATGCTTGCCACCAAGTCTATCCAGGTCTCCATGACGCTGGCTTTTCTACCCTCGGCATCTGTCCCCAGCAACTCAGCCTTAGTTTTCAAGCTCGTGTTGATGTTGGTATTCAACACCTTCAAGAAATCAGCCAGTGGTTTAGGAGCTATTTTCTGCTTAAGTTTGTCTGCCATCAGTTCGGCTGTTCGCTTGTACATAGCATAGTCAGTTTCTATCATATCATCCAACTTTTCAATCTCAGACAGGTTTTTATCAATGTACTGAGATTTCAAAAGTTTACTCTTCTCGTAAGCCAGGTCTACTTTGTCCTTCTTCTCTCCATATTCTTGAGCAGTCTTTTTATCAGCATACACCTGCTTGATAGTATCCTTGTCAACAAAGTGCTCACGCATATGCTTCCATATGGAAGTCCTGCCTATGCTTTCCTTGAGCTCCTTCTTAACCCTGTCAACACAATCAACCAGTGTAACGCCTTCCAACATCCACTGTTCAATTTTGTCACGGTTAGGGGAATTGCAAACCTTGCATCTAGTAGAATAACCCAAAGGTTTCGCCATGCTCCTCTCACCACCTTTCACAACTCTTTGTCAGCATTCCGCAGAGTTTGGGTAAACAATTCTTCTCAAACGGTTTCGCAATTATTTCAGCGGATTACCACTATATTTCTTCAATTTTCATTATACCTCATACGAAAAGGAAAAGCACATCCGAAAGTCTTTCATATTAAGCCTATATTTAGCTTAAATGACGCATTTCTCACACTCTTCCACAATTACCTGGTTTTTTCTGCTTTTATCTCTGTATACTGTCAGTCCTTTACAGCCCATTCTGTAGGCATGCCAAACTGCATCTTCCACATCACGCTTTGTAGCTCCACCTGGGAGATTAATGGTCTTGCTTATTGCATTATCCACGTGCTTCTGCCAAATTGCTTGATGTTCCACGTGCCACACCCAATGTATCTGCCCTGCTGTCCTAAACAGCTCTTCATCATACTTACCCCATAATGGATGATATCGTGTGTACTCTATATCTGCCTGATGACGTTTCTCAGACACGGCAAATATTGGCTCTATACCACTTGAACACCCTGCCAGGATACTTATGCTGCCTGTGGGTGCAATCGTTGTTACAGTGGCATTTCTACCAGCACTGGCTTGCTTTCCCACCTGTTGAATGAAGCCTCCAAGCTGGTCTGCAAGCTTCAATGCCTCATCGCTATCATATTTGATACTAAGCTTAATGAGCATATCTGCCCAGCCCATTACACCCAGTCCTATTTTCCTGGTTTTCTTTGTCATCTCAGCAATCTCTGGTAAAGGGAAGTTGTTACAGTCAATTACCCCATTCAAAAACTCTACCGCATTAGTAACGGTATCAGCAAGCAGGTCATAATGCACTTCTCCACCTGGAAGAACATGCTCTGACAGATTGATTGACCCTAGGTTGCAACTCTCATATGGCAACAAAGGTTGCTCTCCGCAAGGGTTTGTAGCTTCCATCTCACCCAGTTCAGGCATAGCCCTATTCCTATTTATAGTGTCTATGAATAGCACTCCAGGCTCACCGTTGTACCAGGATTGTTCTATAATCAAATCCCAGATATCTTTAGCTCTAACGGTTTCCCAAACTTCGTTATTCCTGGGATTAATCAAATCAAAACTTGCATCCTGCTCCACTGCTCTCATAAATTCGTCTGTAATAGCCACGCTGATGTTGAAATTGCTGATAACTCCATCAACGTGTTTGCATTTGATAAACTCAACAATGTCTGGGTGGTCAACTCTCAACACACCCATATTGGCACCACGTCTCATACCTCCCTGTTTAACCGTGTCTGTGCCAACGTCGTAAACCCTCATAAAACTAATTGGTCCACTGGCTACCCCTCCAGTACTTTTGACCTTATCTCCTTTCGGTCGTAGCCTGCTAAAAGAGAACCCTGTTCCACCACCGCTCTTGTGTATCATGGCTGTGTGCCAGAGACTGCCAAAGATACTCTCCATGCTATCTTCTATTGGTAACACAAAGCAGGCTGACATTTGTCCAAGCTCTCTACCTGCATTCATCAATGTTGGACTGTTGGGTAAGAACCTGTTTTCTGCCATCAGTCGCTTACCATTGCCAACCTTGACGTAGTTTGCTACACGATCGAACATTTGTTCTGGTGTCTCATTTGGAGCTAAATACCTCCTCTTGAGCAATTCCAATTGAACTTCATCAAATTTCATGGTTTTACCTCCTTTTTGTTGAATTTTGGTGAGAGGGTAGACTTCCCCTTATACCTTATTATATCTCTATATTCTTCTCTTAACCCTACTTTCAACAAAAATTTTCAACATTTTATTTTGTTGAAATCCAATTTAAGGTCTTTCCTTGATGAAAGGTAGTCGCAAAGGTGGACATACCACTGTATGGTGCTGCTTGGCTTCGGCTCTCCCCACTTACCCATGTGGGTGGCAATACATTCCCCTACACGCCACCTCAGTGAGCCTTCAGGTACGCCTGCACAGTACTTCTCCTGGGCAATCTTATCGTGTCCGTCAACAGTGTGTTCCTCAGTCTCACCGTGCTTCCAGGTGTCGTGTAATATCAGTGCAGCTATAACAATGTCCTCTTCTGTGCTGGTGAAGTCCATCAGCTCGAACAGATTGATTGCTACCCACACTGCTGCCCTGGTATGTCTTACCAACCCACCTTCACCCTGGGAGAACTCTGGCTGGCACTCTCCAGAAGTATTCTGGTGCTTGTTCCAGGCATTCCTCTACCCACTGTCTCAGTCTGTCGTGCTTAATCCACCTGGTACACCTCTTCAGCTCCATTTACCTTCACCTCCACATTCAGTACACCGCCAGATACCTGCATCAAAGGCACAGAATACCTGTTGGTTGAACTCGTCTCTGTCATCCACGCTGGTGCCACACTTTGGGCATTCAGTTGGTCTGTTATCTCCTAATGATAGCACGCTTGGCTTAGGTTGTGGTTGTACGCCCACCTCCTGCATAGCCAGTAGCCTGAACCAAGTACTCATTGATACACCCTTACTCTTTGCTACTTTAGCTACCTGGTTGTACAACTCCTCATCCAGATATACGTTCACACCTTTCTTCATTCCAATCCCCCATTTCTTAATCGTTAATTTTCGGCTTAAATGGCAATTTTCAAGCTCTCCGTTCACCGCTCCCCGCAGGTTTTTTCTCCACACTCCGCTCCGTTTACATCACTCCACACTGCTCCACGCAACTTCGCAGGTTGTTTCAGGTTGTTTCAGGTTGAAACAGGTTGGGACTTGGTCAAATTTCAGGTTGTTTCAGGTTGAAACAGGTTGAAACAGGTTGAATTTTAACCAAATCCCTGCGGATTTCATCTGTTTTGAACTTCCACCGTCGGTTAGCTTTTTGACTAAGCCCTGCTATTGGTGAACTTTTAAAACCGATATTCTCTCGCAACCTGAAAACCAGGTTGGTGTAAAAATTTTTTCGGCTGCAGAAAAATTTTTTACTAAAAGGGTTTCTGCAAAATGCTCGAACCCTCGGTATTAGTATCGGCTTGAAACAGTTATTTCAAGATAAACCACGTAATTTCAAGCTTTTGGGACTTCCCACTCTTCACCATCAAACCTCTCTGGTTTTACACCAGCCCAGGTTATACCTCTCTTGATGTCACTGATTGTCTCCTCCGACACACCGTAACGCTCTGCCAGTTCTACATTTGTGTACCCCTTACCCAGTAGTAACTTAATTCTGGCAACCTGTTCTTTCCCCAACTTGGCATTCCTTGGCTTACCCTCTGGTTTATAAGGCTTGGCAGGTGGCTCTGGTCGCTCCCAGTCATCTTCAAGTTTGACGTGTGCCCAGGTCTTACCGTGCTTGATGTCGCTGACCGCACCTGGAGATATACCGAATTCCCTGGCTACATAACTATTCTTGCAACCTACCTCCAGCATCAGCTTAATCATCTTTACTTCCTTCTCTGACATCTTTCTGTTCATTGCTCCACCTCCCTAATGCTTCTGCTGCTTGCATGACAGCCTCTCTGGTCTCGGTAATCTGTCTTGCTACAAACTGCACATGTCGTCTCACCGCTTCTTGGTCTTCTGGAGATAATTGCCCAGAATTCTGCCTTAGTCTTAGCCATTAAGTTCATCCACCTCCCTTATATTGGCTGTAAAGAATTGGTAATATAAAGCATGCCTTACGCTATCCCTGCTGTGCCTCTGCCCTCGGTCATAAAACCCTAACATTTTGAGCCTGTCATCACCAAAGAACTTCTTCTGTGCAGGTGATTGCTTAACCAGCTTTACCCCTGCCTTGTAAGCGAACCACTTGATAACACCTATCACTTGTGGTGTCTCAAACTCACTACCAATCATAGCCTTGGCACTGCTCTTCCGCAAAGCATAGTTCTCATAGATAATTGTGTCGAACTCCTCAATACGCTCCTCTAACATATGGAGAAACTGGGTTACACCCAGTTCCCCCTGTTCTAGTCTCTCCTTCCCTTGCCAGATACTATAACCCACGGTCTCACCTAACCAGGGTCAACAGAGATGTATCTAACGTCTTTTCCTAGCGTCTCTCCACTCTTCAAACCCATTTGGCATCACTCCTTTCCAGGTTTTGCCCTGTGCAATTTTGTTTACTGCAGTCTGATAAACACCATATTTAACTGCAAGGTCTTTCACTAACTCACCCTTCATCAACCTCTCCCTGATTTCCATTACCTTATTTTCATCAAGCTTGCTGTTTGAGACTCTGCGTTTACCCCCCTTCATACTGCCAAGTGTCCCACCCTTTTGGTCCAGGCTCATTGGAGTAACTATTCTTGTGTGCTATTTGGAGAACCTGCCTATGTCCCATCCCAAGTTCCCTGGCAACCCTTTTTGCACTCGCACCTTCCATCAACCTAACCCTGATGTTATCCAACTCCTTCTTGGTCAAATTGCTCTTGGGATGGTTGAACCCCCATTGGGTAGGTGGTTTGTCTTTGTAGCTCCGAAGGTGGCTGTGCCCACCTTCCCACTCCTTGTCAGTGTTGTAGACAATAACCCCCTCCGAAGCCTTGATAATGATAAACTGTATATCAGCAATCACATCACCCTCACCCTTGCTGCATAGATTTTCTGATACTGCTTGTTGTACTCTCCAGTTATCACTACTATACTATTCTCATTGATTTCAGCAAGCTCCTCCTGCAGGGTGATGTCAGCATATTTATACCTGTTGATTGTTACGTTCACTATGCCTGTTTCATCTCCAATCTCTAAATGAACGTATTTCTCATGTTCTGGGTCACGAACGTCATATTCCCTGCCTTGGCTCTCTATGACTTCACGTAGGTTTTTCACCTGCAGCTTGAGAACCTTACCAGCAATTCTCACATATTCACCAGGCTTGATTTTATCAATGGTATCACGCTCTGGTATCTCATCCAAACGTTCCTTCAGTGCCTCCAATCCCAGGTAATCACTCTCTCCCTGCTCTGGCTCAAACGCCCCAGCATCCTCTAATACTTGACGTATCTTACCTTCAGGCTCTTCCCCACTTTCTAATTTCTCAGCATTCTTTAGTCCAATGCCATGCAAGGTCAGGTATCCTGCTCGTAACCCACCTTTGTCTATAGTCCAGGTGGCTTTGCTCCTGCCAAACTTGACGTTATACACCTTGCCCCCTGCCTGGATGTATTCCCTAAGCAAACTCTCATTGTCTGGCTCTACCACCAGGTTTGCCCAGTAGAACTCTAGTGGGTGGTGTACCTTAAGGTACATACAGTAATACCCCAGGAACGTGTAGCTGGTGCTGTGTGCAATATTGAATCCATAAGCACCGCTCTCACCACATCTGTGCCAAATCTCTTCTCCAAGCTCCTGGTCATGACTGTATGCTTGCAAGAACCTTTCTTTGATACCCACCAGTTTTTCAGCACCTTGTTTCTTGGTGATTAACTTACGCACTGCTGTAACGTCTGCCCAATCCAGCTTACCAGCTTCTCTGAGAATTTTCATAATCTGCTCCTGGAACAATATCTGTCCTCTACTCCTGGCAGTGTACTTGGTTACAATTGGGTCAATGTCATCCACCCAACCGTTAATATAAGCCTCAGTAGCACCACTCTGAAGTGGTCCAGGTCTTGATAAAGCATTAATATCAATCAATTCCTCAAATTTGCTTGGTTTTACTTGTTGGCACACCCTTCTGGTAGTTGCCCCCTCAAACTGGAATATGCCCTGGAAGGCTTTGGTAGAGAAGGCTCTGTAGGTAGCCTCATCATCGAGTGGTACGTCATTATACAACCACTCGCTATCTTTGCCTATTGCCTTCAGGCACTTGTCTAATATGGTCAGTGTGCGAAGGCTCAACACATCAATCTTCATTAACCCCAGATATTCTGCATCCCTGTGGTCAAGCATGATACCATCTTTACCTAAAGTAGTGAACTTTTCAAGCTTGTCGCTAGCCACAATCACCCCTGCAGCATGCACGGTTAACTGCCTTACCATTCCTTCCACCTTAGCCAGGTACTGGTGGTCTTCCCAACGCTCCCTGATAATTTCATCAACGTCTTTGGTGCCACCATTCTCAATAAGCTCGTTCTTTGCTTCTTCTATCTCAGCTTTGGGTATCTTGAGCACTCTGCCTATATCGTCCAATAGGCTCTTCGGCTTAAACATGCTGTAGCCTGCAATGTTGGCAACCCTGTCTAGCCCATACTTACCTCTGAGATATTCTTTAACCTCCTCACGCCTATCATCCTGGAAGTCTAAATCAATGTCAGGTGGGTCATACCTGCTCACGTCAATGAAACGCTCAAACAGTAAATCCCACTTAATTGGGTCAACCTCGGTTATCCCCAACAGGTATGCAGTCAATGAACCTGCCACAGAACCCCTTGCTGGTCCAACCATGATACCCTGGTCTTTAGCCCACTGTACCATGTCGGCAACCACCAAGAAGTAGTCAACATAATCCTTATCTTTAATCAGGTCAAGCTCCCTAAACAACCGCTCACGGTATTCATCCCACTTGGGTTTGGGGATACCCCTCTTCTTCCAACCCTTCCTGCACCAGTCTACTAAAGTCTTGTAAGGATTGTCTATGCCAAACCTTACTGGCTCTGCTTTGGGTAGTTCAAAGGCTTCCACCATATCAGCAATTCTGGCTGTGTTTCGAACTGCTTCTACAGGTGAACCCCACTGCAGCATTTCCTCACCTGTAGCCAGGTAACACCGCTTGTCCATTGTTCCCCAGTCGTCATAGACATTCTTGCGTCTGCGAATGCTAGACAAGAACCATTGCACCTGTTCATCCCCTGGCTCCAGGTAATGTACGTCATTGGTTGCTACCAGTGGAATGTTAAGCTCTTGTGCCACAGCTATAAGCCCTCTGTTAGCTTGTTTGCTCTCTTCAAGGGTCAATGGCTGTATCTCAATATAGAAGTGGTCTAAAGCCTTGTTAAGCTTCTCTGCAACGGTTTTAGCCCCCTCCATATCCCCTTGCAACACCTTCTGGGTAATAAGTCCTTTTTGGCAACCACTGAGAATGATTAAATTCTCTTGGTTTTCCAACAGGTCAGTTAACCTGATTGCAGGTTGGTAATAGAACCTATCTTCAGTGTAAGCTAATGAGCTAAGTTTGAGCAAGTTGGCATACCCAGCCTCATTCTTAGCTAATACGGTTATGTGGTTTTTATCCTTTTGCTTGTGTTCTCCCATGTAGAATTCACAACCGTATATAGGCTTTATACCATGTTCCTTGCAGGCTTGCTCTAGCTTTGGGTGACTGCTGGTGTTGCCATGCTCGGTTATGGCTAACGCCTTGTGTCCCAACTCCTTAGCTCGTGCCACATATTGTTCTGGTGTACCGTAGCTGTCCAACAAGCTGAAGGTGGTGTGAGTGTGTAGGCTCACATACTCCATTTTTCATTCCTCCTTTCAATATATTATATCGGTTTAAATGTGCTTTCAACCCTGGAAAAAGGCAAAAGAAAAGCCAGGTTTACACCTGACTCAACCTCTCTGGGTTTTACTTGAATAACTCCTGTTTAGGACACTTTCTGTCATATATGCTCTCATAACCACACCGCTTATGACGGTCGCAATACATCACCAACATCTCAGCAAGCACAGGGTGAACCTTATCAGCAATCTCCTGCTTCATCTGCTGGATTATACTGACCCAGTGTGGTTGGCTCTGAGTGCACAAACGAACCTCAGCTATCCCCATTAAAGTCTTCAGGTTATACTTTACGCCTATATTGGTCAAAATGTTTATCGGGAGAACCCCTCTGGCATCCTGGGTAGCCACGCCTATGTCTAACAACTTCTCATAAGCATGCTGGATATTAAGCATCGCCTCGTTGTAGATTCCCAATTTCTCTTCGTTGTCAATGCTTGGTCCAACGTTATATTTGAATTGCTCTCCAGCTTTGGCTACAAACCGTAGGCTTTCTTGGGAGTATACAGCTCCCACTCTTGTTCGAACCATCTGGTGGGTTAATGCCCTTGGCACTCCTTGCACCTGGAAGGTGAAGTCAACATACTCAATTGGTCCACCAAGACTGGTCTTCTGCAACTCCCTTATAGTTTCAATTGCCTCCTGCTCGTCAATGGTGTCTAGGTCGGTTATGACGTTACCCATCATATTCTGGGTCATAGCATGTATAACTTGTAAAGGCTTGTTTGTCCAACTAACCAAGGTAACTTTCGGCATATTATTCCTCCTCCTTTAACCTCTGCAACATACGCTCCAACAGCACATGAGACATCACCATTGTTGGTGAGGAGGCAACCTTTTCATCACATTACTGACACTGTCTATTAGCATCTCAACAGATTGCATCAGCTCCACCACACCCACACAACTTATGACAGAACCGTGATTTTTACCAACATGCAGCACCAGAAAATCTTCTGTAAAGGTTACCTCTTCTTTACAGTCTACTTTGACGGTAACTGACATGTTAGGTTTGCTACTTTCTTCCTGCTTTTTCATTTGTTCCAAAATCTCTTTCAAGTCCATTCTTCATACCTCCTTTAATTTAGTATATCTGCCTACCCCTGAACCTGACCCGCATCAATTCTCAGAACATTGCCTGTAGCATAATCTCCTTTGGTTGTCACAAAGTATGCCCACTCTGCACATTCCTCTGGTGTCATGCCCCTGCCTATGGGGATATTGGCAGATAGCATATTTTCGGCTTGCTCCTCCGTGATACCTCTTTGCTCCATTAAATCTGTGATAGTTTTTCTATCCATGGGTGTATAAACCCTGCCAATAGCCAGTGCAGTTACCAACCAGTCGTCATTGTGGTATTTGTTCAGCTCTCTGGCTGTGCACCTGATGAAATGGTTGGCTCCAGCCTTGCTTGCACCATAAGCAAAAGTGCTGGTCTTGGGTATCATGCCTGTATCGCTGGTGATAGCCACGAACGCCTTACGCTTGCCATTGTTGTCAAACTCCCAGACATATGCCTGCAGCAGCAAAAAATTGCTTGTCAGGTTAACTGCTATGGTGGTGTTGAAATCCTCCAAGGTGTACCGTTCCAGCTTGTTCAGGATATTAACCCCAGCACTGTTGATGATAGCATCCAAGTGTTCAACCGTGTTGCTGATGGCTCTCATCATCAGGTGTATGGTGTTCGGGTTTGTTACATCACAGGTGTATTGCTCAAACTCATCATGGTCATAGGTTATGTCAGCAACCATAACCCTATGCCCCTCCTGCTCAAATTTCTTGGCTATAGCATAGCCAATGTTGCCCTTCCTACCTGCTCCAATGATTAGTGTGTTCAACTCAATCCCTCCTTATATTTTGTTGGCAGTGCAGCAACCCACTCTTTTGAGTTACTGCACCGCCTCAGTTGCTTCTGTTTAGGCTTCAGGTTGCTCGTAGGACTTTTTGACCTGGTTTAAGGTCTTTCTGTCAGCATCAGGAAGTTCTTCCAGAATAACCAACTCCAGGTTATCTTTGCCATATTTGTCAAATTCACTCTGAAGCTCCTTATTGGTGTGTTTACCGTTGTTCAACCACTTAATGTAATCCCTGAAACACACTTCAATCTGGCTGGAAGCTCCGAAGAACTCCTTACCGCTCTCCTTGCTGACAATCTTGAATACGCCTTTAGTTTTAGTCCTCGCCATTGCTCAATTCCTCCTTAATTTTTGATAGCATGCTTTGCAGATGTTCTCTCCTGCTCTGCTCACCGTCGTAGTTTCCTTCGTCGTGGCAGATAACTCCATACACAGCATACGCTGCAATGTCCATCAGGGTATCCCTGACTGACTCACCTTTCACCTTCGGCTGTTTACCCTTCCAAACAAGCTCTCTGAGCCTGCCCTCTTTAATCATCAGCTTGATGTAAATACCGACAAGCCCAGTTCTTGTCCAGGTTTCGCCATAATCGTCAGTTTTACCACCCCCTCCTCTGGCTAACTGGTAAACCTGGTCAAGCACTCCTTTGAACAGAGCATCATATTTTTGACGCTCGGTCTTGGTAATACTCTCCCAACCACAACCGAAGCAGTGAAGGTCTTCTTTTGTATCTCCAGGTCTGGTAAAGTCATAAACCTCGTTGCCACAATCAGGACATTCATTCCTCATCTCTCCACCTCCTCAATTATAGTATACACATGGTGTTCCATTTTCAACCCTACCTCTTGTCACCATTCGCCAAATAAATATTTTCACCGTTCAACCACTTGCAACCCAGCACCTTCGCCACCACATCTGCAATTTCTGTGGGTGTTATTGTACCTCTGTACAGGTCTTCCACCTGCTCAAGGGTAAAACCCCTTTCGTTACGTAGCTGTGCCTTAACACGCCTTGTGAGTGGTGTACCGTCTACATTTCCTGGGTGCAATCCCACCACCACAAATTCATCACCAAACTTCAACTTGGCATCATAACCTATACAAGCTACAAAGTGTGCCAAACCTGCCTTGCTTGCACAGTAAGCAGCACCGTTGGTGGCATGCTTCCTGCTCCAAAGACTGCCCAGGTGAATAATAGTCTTAGTTCCTTCTGTCCTGCTGGTGTCTCTGATGAAGTCTGAAGTCAACTTGATTGCACCCGTCAGGTTGGTAGATATGATACGGTCAGTTTTGTCCCAATCCCACTCATCTGCCTCGGCTGTGTCAGTAACCCCTGCTGTGTTCACTAATACCTTGCAGTCCAGTGGGAAGGGATACCCCTCACGAATATCCCAATTCTCCTCTGGAACAATAACTTCATAACCAAGCTCTAACAGTTTGTTCTTGATAGCATCAGATATGCTTCCAGGTCTTACTTTGGTTACGAACGCTAATTTACCCATCAATGTAAACCTCCCCAGCATCGAATTCCACTATATAACTGTAGTCCATTTCAACCAGAACCTTGCCTGTGTGCCCAATAAACTCGACAAACTTGCCAATCCCTTGTGGCGTCTGCACGCTACCTGCAGTTATGTCGTACATCAGCAATAACCTCCTCCAAATTATTTACTCTGATTATCCCCTCTCTAAGGCTAACCCCCACATTGTAAGGTCTGGTTACAAGGTAGCAAGGTACACCAAGTCTGGCTATGGTGTTGGCATTGCTTGCAACGTCATCAACAAAGAATTCAATCTTGTTAGCACCGAATTCTTTAACTAACCGCTCCTCCTTCTTCTTATCGAAAATGATTGAATCAAAAACCAACCCATTTTTCTGTAACCACTCCATAGTATCAGCAAAAATACGCTTATACTGTGGGTAAGGTCTTGCTGTCAACAACATTATCTTATAACCAAGGTTGCGTAACTCCTGTAGGAACTCAACTGCACCTGGAATGACAGGTATAAACCTCTTCTGTCCTGTTTGACGGTAACGGTCTTTGATACGCATGCCAATCTCTGTCGGGATACCAAGGCAGTCATAAATGTCGTAACTTGTTACTTTATCCATGGTGTAATTGGTGCCAAGCTCTTTGTTAATGAAATCAACAAAGCTCCTGGGATAATCTGCTAACACACCGTCAATATCCACGCCTACAACCTTACAACCTTCTGTGTTAATCTGTTCCACAAGCTCTTGTTTGTGTCTCTGCACCACCACATCTGATTTACGATAATACTCTTTCTCAATATCTTCCAGGCTGAAGCCATGTAGCTGGCACAAACACATCCAATATTTTAAGCAATCAACTAATTCCTCAAGAGTGTTGGACTTAATCTTAGGTTTATCCTCCTTACGGTGGATTTTCCAGTTTACGGTATCCAACACCTCGCTGACTTCCCTATGCAAAGCTAAGGTATAGAAGTTATTCCACTTCTGAAATTCTTCCTTATCTTCTTGAACCTTGTTAAAATCCACCAATTTACTGTTAAAGCCTAGTTGGTTTTCCCATATGCTCTTAAAATCCATACTTCTCAATCCTCCTTAATATTTTGTAATAAGCTTGATGTGCCAAGAATTTTCTGTTCCATTGCCCCCACCTGCCTAGCAGGATAACCCTGTCATCAGGTGGCTCAAAGTTTGAGTCAACCACCTTCTTTAGGATGAACTCACCTCCTTGCTTTACCTCTGTCCACTCTACCCCAAACACCCTGCTGTATCTATACCAGTTGGTGTTCTCCTCAATGTTGTACACCACCTGGTTGGCTCCAGGCAGTTTGGGTATACCTCTTGGTCTGCCACGAACAGCCTGCACCTCCACGAATTTACAAGTAGCTTCAGGGTATACCACTGGTAACGGTAATGTGCTGATAACTAGGTCAAATTTTTCCAGGAAGTATTTCAGCATGTCTGCCTCAAAGTTGCACCTTTGGATATTGCCTTTCATCAAGTGTAGCAATATCTTGTATGCCTCCTGGAAGTTGTACACCATACTGAACGCTGGCAATTCAACCAAAGAATTGTTTAGTGGTGTCCCCAACTTTCGGCTGTATTGTTCGTGTGGGTGTTCCCCATCCTTGCAGCCAATGATATAATTGTGGACTATTTGTGGTTTTAGCGGGAGATTGCAGTTGTCGTGTAGGTAATGTAGTCCTTGGCTACTGCTTACCCCCTCGTTGGGATTTTTGTCATACAGGGTGAATTCAATGTCATGTTCTGCTAATGCCTTCGCTGCAAGCAACCCTGTCATGCCTGCTCCTAAAATTGCTACTTTCAAGCCCTTACACCTCCTTGTCTCTGCCCATGTAAACAACCATGAACGTGTACTCTCCACCACTTACCTGCAATTGGATATCATATATCCACCTCTTCTGGCAGAATTCATTAACCATGTCTTCTAATAATTGCAGGTTTGTACCATGGAAGGTCTTAATTCTTGGCTTACTCACGGTTTACCACTCCTTTTTCAGCAAGAACTAAAACAGTTCTCCTACCCCAGGCTCGTGCTTCCTCATGGGTGTGGAAATACAGGTCTATCAGGTCTGTTCTGCTCCGCATAGCTCCACCTGTATCTTCAGCAATTCCCCACCCATAACCTTGGATGAAAATCCTGGTACCATAAGGGATAACCTGGGGATTGACGGCAATCACCCCAGGTCTTGGTCTTGTGCCTGTGGCAGTTACATTGGGATTACCGTCGTGGTTTAGCCCTGTCCTGTCGTCGAAGGGTGAATAGCCAGTCGCTTCGAACTCAAAGATTTCGAACTTTTCAAGCTCTTGCACCCTTCGTTTTATTATATCCAATTCCTCCTCCAGTTCACCCCTAATTTCATAAATTTTTCTAACTCTTGCTTAAGTTCACTAACCGCCTGGGTCAGCACTATTGTTGCCACCAGCAATGTCGCTATCGTCATCCTCGTCAGTGCCTTTGCCATTCTTCCACTCCCCTTCACGCAGTATCTCAATGAAGGCTGGTTGCTTGGTGTAACCTCTGGCTCCCTTGCCTATCATACCGTTCTTGGCTAAGAACTTGAGATACCTTCTTACCGTCTGACTATCCAAGTCGCACAGGTCTTCCAGGTCTTTACTCACCACAAAACCATACTGCAGGAATACCCTGGCAACCTCTTTGTTTTGACGCAAGAATTTAACAACCTTTTCACGTGCTTTCTCAGCAGCACTTTCCTGTTCTCTAACCTGCTGGCTTAAATCCCAGTAGCCCAAGGAAGGTTTCTTATAAACTTGCATCAGGAAGTCATATACAAACTCCACATGTTCAGGCTTGACAATAACCCTCTCACCGTCTTCTGTGCTGTACATTCTGCAGGCTGTGGCAACCGCCATACGTGCCAACTTGATACGCTGGTTGGCTCCTTCCACCAATGGGATTTCACTGACAAAATCCCTTGCCATACGCTTGGCTAATTTCAGAATAAGATTTACTGCCTTATCTGTAAAGTGTATCTGTTCTTCTGTCCTGCTCCAAGCCCACAGAACCAACTGCTTACATACGTCGTAGGTATATATGTGGGGAACTTGCCCTATCTCGCTAGCATGCCTGTTGATTAAGTCCATACTGACTTCCTCACTGGCACAGCTTACCACGAACTCAAACCTGGCTATATCCTCATTCTTACCAATAAGCTCCTTCACCGCTTCAACTCCAAACCCATACTGTTTCAAGGCTCTTCCTGTCCTGGTGTTGGATATCCATAGCAACCGTGTCCTGGCATGTGTTTTCTCCTGGTGGATTTTGATAATCTCTGCCACCCCACTGGAACGTACACCTGACATATTACCAATGGCATCCTCGGACAATCCTGAAGCCTCGTCGATAACCACTAACCTTCTGTCATTGAGTGGTATCTTACCCCAAGATACGAACCATCTCTTCTGGGTTTGCTGCATACCACCGATAAGCCCAGCATAGGTGGTGTTCTCGCCTGTGACGAATTCTCCTAGTTTGTAGTGATTCATTACTGCCTGTGCTGTTTCTGATTTACCAGTCCTGGTGTCCCCAATTACAAGCCCTTCTACCCAACCCCTCGGTATTAGCTGGTCTTGGAACCTGAAACTGAGAACGCTGTGGTAAACCAGGTCTGCTGCTGCAAGCACGTCATCCCTGCCGTAAATGTGAGTGACATTGTTGGTCAAGTCATTGTAAATCTCAGCGAACTTCTCCTTAACCGTCTGCCCCTCTGCAGGTTGGAATATCTTCAGTCGCTCGTGCTTCTCTGGTGTCATCTTAAAGCTGGATACGTTGTCCTGGCTCGGCTGGGCATTTGATATCAGGTGGGTAACATACTGGTGTCTTGGGTCAGTAATGGTCACTCCTTCCATTCGGTAACTCATGTTAACCTGCAATCCATGCCCTATGACGTAAGAAACTCTGGTTGTATACTCCCTTGCTTCTGCAGAGAAGTCTAGTTCTGGTTGTAGGATAACCTCTTCAATGTTACCCTTCTCCTCAACCTCTAAACAGAACGAATTGCACGCCTTAGGGATACCTGCCTTAGCTTTCACAACCGTTTTTTGTTGGCTGTCTGTGCAATCAATAAGCTGTAGCAAGGTACGGTCATCATCTCTGAAAAATATTGTCCGTTCACCACTGCTCATCCCCACTAAGCATGTCGCACATTTATTGCCATTGTCAGGTGTGCAGCTTATGGTGATTTTCTTTGGGTAGCCATATGGTCCAATGTCCTTCCCTGATACCATAACGTCCATGCTGATTTTCTTGTTAATATAGTCTGCATGGCTGGCTTGGGATAAATGAACCTTGGCAGGTTTACTGTCGTCTTCCTCTGGCTCTTCATTCCCAGGTACAAACGTGTGAGCCTTCTTGATAACCAGGTCTAAATCTTCCTTGGTATGTCCCAATGCCACAAAGTAGTCAGTTAGGTCTCCATCTGGTGGGTCAACTATAGGTAGCTTGATAATCTTAATCTGCTTGGCTATACCGTGCAGATTTCTTGCCACCTTCTCTGCACCAGACTGTCCAGCCTTGTCAATATCGTAGCATATATGCAACGTCTTGCCCTGGAAAAGGCTATTCCATTGGGCACGCCATGTGTTAGCCCCACCTGTGGTTGTCATGGCATTGTAACCCATCTGGTTGGCTAATAGACAGTCCATTTCACCCTCCACCAATAATATGGTGTCTCCAGCAATGTTCTCAATAGGGTACAACCTGGCTGTGCCTGAACCGCGCCTGTAGCTAATCATCTTAACCTTACTCTTAGCTTCAGGTGAATATCTCCTTATATTGACACACCCACCTTTACTGTCATAGATAGGTATGGTGATACGTTCCACGTCGTAACCAATTTTATACTTCTCAATAGTCTCACGCTTGAGCCCACGCTTGTTCAAGAGAAAGTGTAGCATTTTGTTGGACTGCAATAAAATCCTGTGGTGCTTCTGCACATCACGCTCTGATATATAATCTACTTCTTCTTCTTCGAATTCTGCTGTTTTCACCTCTGGGTTTTTCTCAGGCTCGCTTTGTGGTCTCACGCCATACTGCTCTTCAATTGTTCGAACCATACGCCTGAACTCACTCTTCTGGTAGCCCTCTGCACGCCTGTAATATTCATACTCGTCTCCTCCAATATCACAAGCATGGCAGTAGAACAGCCCTGTGTTCAAGTTGACGCTCATTGACTCACGGTTATCGTCATGCCAGGGACATTTAACCGCACACTCTCCATCTGTCCCTGGATTAAGGTCTGTAAAGTAGTCGCTGTAGAAATTCTCAGCCCACTGCCTTCTGTCCATGTGTGCTTAACCTCCTTTCCCTTTTAGTATATTGCTTCGATGAAAAATCAACCCCTTTTGAGCTTTTCTGCAATAAAATGTGGAATAAGGGAGAATGTAAGTTCATCAGGGTAGCCCTCCTGGTATATCACTTTATGAACGCCTGCATTGAGAAGTATCTTGGCACACATGAAACAAGGCTGGTGAGTGCAATACAAAACCGCTCCCTCAGTCTTAACCCCATGGAATGCAGCTTGGGCAATGGTGTTCATCTCAGCATGAACAGCCCTACACAATTCGTGCCTTTCACCTGAAGGAATATTCATCTCTTGTCGCATGCAGCCCTGTTCACTGCAATGAGTTACCCCACTGGCTGCACCGTTATACCCTGTAGATAGAACATGCTTATCTTTGACAAGCACTGCTCCAACTTTTCTTCTCACGCAGGTGGAACGCTCCGCAACTACTTCTGCCATCTTCATAAAATACGTGTCAATATCTGGTCGCACCGTATTAACCTCCTTTACGTAAAATTGGGGAAGGAAGGTTTTACCCTCCTTCCCCTAAGCAGTGGTGCTGGATTTTTAGAATGGCTCTTCGTCTTCTTCGTCCACGTCTTCACCTTCGAACGGTTTCAAGGTCTGGACATCTTCCCTGTCCTTACCCTGCCATTCTCTGTGACCCACAACCGCTATGCACTTCTTGCCCAACAACTCGTCAAAGTCAATGTCTATTGCAGCCTTGGGCACTTCCATACCAAAGATTTCCAATGTCTCCTTAATCTTCTACATGGTGGAAGGCATCACGGGCAGGTTGTAGAACAGTTGACGCCCTTTGTACTCTCCACTGGCAACCCTGAGAACCAACACATACATGTCGTCTCCGTTCTTGGTCTCCTTGTGGTTTACGTCGAATAGGAAACAAGGGTATTCACCTTTTGGTATCAATTTAAAACCGTCGTTGACATTAGTAAAATCCAATTTAGCCTTCATGCTTCTTTACCTCCTCAATAATTTTATTAACAAACTCAGGTATCTTAACCTGACCGTCTGTGATTTTGTTGAACACCTCGAACATGGTCGGCTCCAACATACCTATGCCCAGTTTACCACTCCTGTCCTTAGCCAGGTACTTACCCTTCGGCTGGGTTAACAGCTTACGAACTCCTTCCTTGCCCTTATCATTTGACACAAACATATAACCTACCACGTCAACGTAGCCCATTACATCTGATGCAAGTTTGGGTGTCAAGCTTGGTCCAATCTTCACACTGCCGTCAGTCTCATCCTTACTCTCTCCTGCTAGACAGGTGAACACCACATTCATAGGCAGGTCTCTGAAGGCTCTTACCAGTCTTCTCAATTGTTGGGTGTTTTTGCCATAGTCTTGGAGAATTGGTGTGTCCCTGTCGTACTTGTCATCACGTTTTGGGTCAGCCAAAATTTCATCCATGGACATACGTTGGATTTCACTTAGGCTGTCCAGAATGACCGTCTGCCTGTCATGCTCTCCACTCTTGAGATACCAGAATATCTCTTGAAGCTCTTTAATGCTGTCAGGCTTGAAAGTTTTAATATCCAGCTTCTTGTAATACTCCTTGAACTTGTTCAGGCACAATGTGCCACCTTCACAGTTAATAATCAGTGGCTTGGGTGATAATGCTGCTGCAGTGGTCTTACCCACACCTGGGTCAGAGTACAAGAGAACCTTGGCAGTTATCGGCATCTGTTCAATGTCGGCTATCCTGCCTTGCAACTTCTCAAGAACTTTCTTATCCACAATATCCCTCCTTGTTATTTGAATTCTTTGTAGCTTATTTCCCTGGGTACATACTCCTTGCGAATTACATCATACAGTAGAAGTTTCACCTCCCTATGTTTGGCAAGAGCAACCGTTACAGCAAGCACATTGAGAACTGTGTTGCCACTGAGCAATATCCAGTCATCCTTCTGGTGATTAACCATCTTGCCCTTGAACTCATGAATAAGCCTCTCAACGTTGAATATATTCACTTTGCCTGCTGTCAATGGTATCATCTCTTCCCCAAATTCTTTGGCAGCATCAAAGTTGTGCCCTGATGAATTTACAATCCAAACTTTTGTCGGCTGCACCGTGCCCACCTCCCTTCATATATTAGTATATTGTCTTGGGCACGGTTTTAACCCTCGTTTTTGGTGAAATTCGCATCAATATAGAAGTCGTCTTTTACTCCCTTATACTCCATTATGCAAAGTTCACGGTACGGACAATCCCAACTGCAGTCCTTGGTGGCATTCCTGAACACTCTACACCCACGCATATCCCTGGAAATTTCATATAACTCCGCACCCACTTCAGCTATCTCTTCGGGTGTCCTGTGAACGTAGTGTCTCTTGAAGAACGGTTTTTCATTGTCTCTAACATGGGTCAAGAAGTCAGCATAATCTTTAGGATTGAGCTTATTGTCCTTGATAGCCTGAAGGTAGGTCTCCACGTCTGTGTCAATATTCTTAGCTTTGGACAACCCACCCTTTTTCAACAACTGGGGAACAGTCGGTAGTTTGGTACGCACCAGGTTGAATATGATACCTGCCACCGCACTATGATTATTCAACATCTCAGCTAACGCCCACAGGTAGTAGTTTGCTTGTTCGTCAAGAACTAAATTCTCTTCATACTTATCCAAGTCAATGCTGGTGAACTTGTGGTCAACCAACCAAATTTCATTGGTGCCATCCTCAACAACCAAGTCAAGCACGCCTTGTAATGCTGACTGAGACTTGTTACCCTTGGGTGTTGGTATATTCGTAGTGAAGTGTTCCTCTACCGCATAAATTTTCCAAGGCTCTTCCTTACCGTAGTGC
This sequence comes from bacterium, assembly GCA_030018315.1. Taxonomy (NCBI): domain Bacteria; species bacterium. The sequence continues at coordinate 43,007 of JASEGA010000016.1, forward strand.
TTAATATAACACCCAACCAGTTGTTCAGCTTGCTGCCGAACCTCTTCAAACTCCAACATTTCCTCCTGGAACATGTTCTCAGTCTGCTCCAGCCAATACTTGTTGCTAACTTCTGACAGGTCTTCTCCTCTGTAATGTGCCTCCAGCAGTGCATGACCGTAGTTGCCCAACTCAATCTTTTTGACACGCTCTTTGGGCACAAGCCCTCTCACATAACGGTAAAACCACTTCTGCCTGCACCGTTTCCAGGTTTTAATCTGAGTGTAGCTTAATACTTTCCTTGTCATTTAACTAACCTCCATTCTCTCAATTTTCTCCTACCTGCACACTCGTTCCCTATTCATCTTCGTCATCCTCCTCAAAATCTGGCTTGGGTAGTGCCTCCAGTTCTTGGAGAAGGTCTTCAACTTTGGCAGACAACCTCTCAAAGGTGGAACGGTCTATCTCCCCTCTGCCGTAAGCCCTGCCTACCCTGTTCTTGAAAAAACCAAGCTCCTGCAGCCCACCAGTTTTCAAGCTCTTCATAATAATCCCTCCTCTCTGGCTAACTTTATCAACATATCACCGTGGCAAGCAAGTGGTTTGCAGTAGCACCCTAACCGCTTACCAACTAGGCTGGGTAAGCTCAATATAGTACTTCCAACATATCCGCCCCTCCTAATTAAGTATATCGCAGTTAACTGTCATTAACCCTATTCTAGTGTTTTTTCATAAAAAATTACCTTCCCTATTCAGAGAAGGCATCAATAACTTCCTGTGCTTCTTCTCGGTCTTTGACAGGTATGAGCATGCCTTTGCCTACTACATACCAACCGTCTTTTCTCTTCTCAACTCTGAGCTCGCCACTGGTGTCAAACTCCTCACCGTCAGTGAACTTAATCAAGATTAATCACCAGCTTTGCCTCCTGGTTGGCTATTGCCCAGGCTGGGATACGGTCTTCATGCACTCCAGAAGCACGCCCTATTGTGCCACCCAGGTTGTTCCACACCGTATTATGGTCGTGGTCTGCTCTGGAGAAGTCACCTTCCTTCCACCTGATGACAATATCCAACAACTGCTCTCTGCCAAAGTCTGTCTCAAACTTGGTGCTTTCAGCAATCTCCACTATCAAGTAATTTACACGCTCTTCAGTCAATGGCTGGTATCCCCACTTTTCCCTTGCCTCAATTACGTGGTGGCTCATCTGGTGAATAGCTTGCCATATGGTAGGCTTATCCCTGAAATCTTTCAGGTCTGCCTCCCCAGTCTCCAACCAGTGATTGAATGCTTCATTGCTCATCTCATAACCATCATTCAACACCGCATCAATACCCTTGCTCTTGCTACACCCTGTTATCAGCAGGAGTGCCAATGCTACTATCACAACTTTTCTCATCATTTTTACCTCCTTGTAATTTAGCTATTTCCATGCCGAATATTTGTTTCAGGTCTTCGGCTGTAACCTGTCCATTGATAATGTTGTCAAAACCTTCCTTTTTCTTCTCAAGCAACCACTCAATGTATTCCTCAACAGTGCCTTTAGCAACCAGGTTTATTATGGTTACACTATTCTTCTGTCCTATCCTGTGCAAACGGTCTTCAGCTTGAGTATTAATGGCAGGTGTCCAGTGCCTATCCAAGAACACCGCTATGTCTGCTGCTGTCCAGGTAAGCCCATGTGCTGCAGCTTCAATGGTAGCTAACATAACCCTTGTCTCAATATCCTCCTGGAAGCTCTTGGTTGCTTGGTGTCGGTCATCTTGCTTAACCTTGCCTGTAACTGCTACCCACTTGATACCTGCTTCGTCCAGTTTCTTACTGAATAACTCTACAGCCTTCCTGAACTGGCTAAATACCACAATCTTATGGTTATCTTTGTTGTCCTGGATAAGCTCCAACAATACCTCAAACTTTGCACTCTCTGCCACCTGGTCACTCAAAAGCTGAGTGGATATGGCTATCTGCCGTAATCGTGTAATCTGGGCAATCACCACAGGTGCTGCAATAGTCTCTCCACTAGTCAGTGTTGCTATAGCATCCTCCTCCATGGTCTTGTAGGCTTCGGCTTGCTTACCTTTCAACTCAACCAGGTGTCTCTGGTGTATTTTATCAGGTAGTTCAGTCAGCACTTCCTGCTTGGTACGTCTCAACATTATTGGTGCAAGCAACCGCTTCAACTCTTCCTGTTGTTCAGATGTACCTATGCCTATATCTTTCCCCCAACCGTTGTCAACCATACTACAATATCGCTCTACAAATCTCCAATAGCTCCTGAACTTGTCAGGGTATAACCTGTTCAGCAAACTCCACAGTTCGTCAGGTCTGTTGAGCATTGGTGTGCCTGACAACAGGTAGACACGGTTTGCCTTGAGCTTCTTTGCTGCCTTGGTCTGTTGTGCCTTCCTGTTCTTAATCTTGTGAGCCTCATCCAGTATCAGCACATCCCACTCAATGTTTTGAAGCTCCTCGTGTAACCGCAACGCCTCATAGTTGATTATCAAGTATTTACCCTGGAATTCACTGATAGCCTTCTCACGCTTTTTCTTGGCTCCGTCCACCACAACCGCCTTGCTGTCAGTCCATTTATCAATCTCATCAAACCAGTTCCATTTCAAGGTGTTAGGACAAACCACCAACACCCTTTCTGCTCCTTGGTCTTCACAGGCAGTTATCGCCTGAAGGGTTTTACCTGTACCCATGTCGTCAGCCAGTATACACTTGCTGGTGTTGTTCAGAAAATGTGCTCCTACCCTCTGGTAATTGCGTAGCTTGTCGGCAAACGGTACGCCCAACTCAACGTCTTCAACCTGTTTCAGCTCAAGCAGTTGCATCCTCTTACGCTCAATACGCTTGATGTGGTCTCTTACTGCCTGGGCAATCTTAAGGTTGGGGAAAATTGATTTTAGTTGGTCTACAGTCTCTTTCTCAACTGGGTATTCCCAAACCTTCATCTCACCATTCCACTTCCAACCTGGAACAGACTTGGCAAGCTCCTTCTCATCGAAGGAGCATTTCAGTGCCAGCTTTTTATCAAACAGAAGCAATACAGCCATTCTCAACAACCTCCCTGATTTTAGACTTCGCCCTCAAGAATATTCTACTCACTTGAGACTGACTTAACCCTATTTCTGTGGAAATTTCTTTTTGGTTGAAGCCCTCCGCAGTCATCATAACCACCTTATATTCTTGCTCTGATAAAACTTCTTGAACCTCCCCCCAGTTAAGCTTGTGGTGTGCCAGTTCCTCTGGGTTGTGCACGTTCTTGATTGTCTCTGGCTCCACGTCGTAAACCCTCAAATACTCCTTGTCAAACCTCCTGAACTCTTTCTGGATTTCATTCTTCATCACTTTGTAAACGTAGGTGGAGAACGGCATCCCTTCCTTATACTTTTTCTCAGTCAAAGTCTTGTGCAGCCCCATCAAAGCCAACTGTATCAGGTCATCCCTATCTATCATCACGTTTTTATCACAGGTAAACTTACTTGCCAGGTGATATGCCATGTTAACATAATCTTCAAACTTCATTACTCTTCCTCCTCTTTTATATCGATTTTCAGAAGAGTGTTACCCCTTGACCGCTATTGATAACCTAACAGAACCCAAATCTGTGACCGTGTTTTCTAAGGCTTCAATTGGGAGTGCCCAGTTTCGATAACCTTCCTCAATTACCTTGTAATAACCTGTTCTTGGTAGGCTCGGTCGGTAACACTTGTGCATCATGTAGGTTATCGCTTTTACTTCTCCCATCCCCCTGGTTTCCACCTGGAGAAGCTCTCTGTAATATAGTATCGGATAACCCTCATATCTGTCCAATGCAGCCAGGTCTCTCTTGCTGATTTTGTAAACCGCTCCGAACACTCTATCACGCTTGCTGGCTTTCTCTACTGTGGCTACCCCACGTCGGTATATCATTTGGTAGCCTTCTAATATCGCCTGGGTCAGTGGCTCTGCATCCTTACACCGCTCCAACATCTGTTCCAAGTGCAGGTTGCTGCCATAAGCAAAGTATAACATGTTTAATCCACCTCCCTGAATGGAAAACCTCCACCACTCTTGCTTTGGACGAAAAACTCCTGATTGCTATCGTGCCATTTAAGTTTGAACAATTCGTTGCTTTTCTCAACTATTGCCCACACCACTCTCATACCATCCATCCAACCGTCTATGAAAATCAATGTAGTCTTTGGGTATTGGCACCAACCCACATCGCCACAATTCCATTTGCCTCTTTACGTCATCTGGCAATTCCAATTTCCTCATTATAATCTCTCCTTTCTGGTTGACCTGTCATCATCAGGCTGGGTAGGTCATTTCCCAGCTACCACCTGCCTTCCACCAGCAGGTGGTTTCGACAATCACCTTGCAGCATTCCTGATGTTGTAAACAGTTGACTTGCTAACACCAAAGGCTTCAGCCACATCTGCCACGCTGTCTCCTGTTTGTAACCGCTCCAGGATAAGCTCATTACGCTGTTTCACAGTCATATCTCCTGGGTCAAGCTCGTCGGTCTCTGGCTCGTTACCTGCCAGTTGGTCTTTCC
>JASEGA010000017.1 GCA_030018315.1 bacterium
CATCGCGGTTACTATAGCTTGCACTACCTGCACCTCCACACTTCCAGGAATGAGTAGGTGAGTGACTCCTATAAGTCTCAATATGCCACTCATCTTTATAACCACTTGTAACTTGATAATGAGTCCAGCCCGCATTTGCAGGCTCAAGTGAGTCAGAGAAGCCAGGTGTTAGGATACACTGTAGTTTTATATCAAATGTATTTGCACCATACTTGAGAAATAAAGTTGTAGAATAAGGCGAATAACCTAATCTACTTGCATAGATGTCGTAGTTACCAACTGGAATCTGGGTTGTTGAATAATTACCGTTAGTATCAGATACAACAGCAAAGACTGGTGTAGTTGTATCTCCAGCTACATATCCTTTTATTCTTACACCAGGAATAGGATTATCATTACTTAAGTCAGTCACAGTGCCAACTAATGTGCCAAAAACCTGGATTACAGGGAATGATTCTTTATAGATACGATAGCCCCTCTTTGCAATATAGCCCCATAGGTTGCCTAAACTTGTAGGCACAACTCCTAAATTAGCTATTGTCCCAATTGTGAATACAGATGTATCAACTCCACACCCTTTAGTAAATAATGTGAAACCTGAGTCACCACCCGTACGGGCAGTTATGGTGCCTTCATAATAAGGAGTTAAAGTATCTACCATCCCTAATTCTGTAACCTGTGCTGATATATCAGGAGAAAGTAATGTATCCCACCCAATCACCCATATAGAGTCTATAAACATATCCCAACTAACACCTATTTCACGACCAGTGCATTTTAAAACCTCTCCGTATGGGGCAGTAACATTGATTACACACTGTCCAGCTGCATTTGTTGTATCACATAATGAGACTCCAAGTCCATAGATTTTAGTTACTACATCTGCAATACCTTGGTTTAGAGTATCAAGAACTGTAATCTCAACAGGAGTTAGTGTATTTACTTGAATAGTATCCGGATTGATAGTTACTATTGCTGCAGGCACCACTTGAATATTCCCTTCATAAGGTAAGAAGTTATGAGCTGTAACTGTTGCATATAAAGTGCCTATAGAAGTTGGGGGAGTTGGCAAGTTCATTGTAGCAACCCCGTTCTCATTGGTATACCCTATTGCATAGACATTGTCCTCTTCTTTCATAACACAAACAAGCGCACTCTTAACAGGTACGTTATCACTTGATACAGTGACTTCAAACCATGTCTGTCCTACTGGTATTGTAGGAAGATGCTCAACAGCCAAGCTCTTTGGCTCATCTGTCCACATTGGAAGCTCAGGGTCACCAAATAAATTGAGCTCATAAAGACAATATCTCCAATACTCAGGCCACTGTCCTGATTGAGAAGCAGTGACATATGCATCCTTAGATGCTGCATGAGCTTCACCTAAATGATAAAGGCCATCATTAAACAATTTCTTATAGAATGCGAGGTCTATACACTCACTCGGTCCTAACTCTGGTGGCGTTCCGTATCCATATCTTGAGTTCATAATAGATGCTATACCACCACCATTTGGATTATTTATAAAGTGCTCTGCAAAACAGTCACCACCTGCTACTTCATCTACTGCACCACAAAAACATGAAATAGCGTTGTGGATACCAAGTCTACCACCATTGTGAAGTCCATCAACATCAGATGAAGTGAGAATGGCAGCACCCTGTCCACTATAGACTCCATACTCATTTCCATGCGCTGCATAATGAGCAAAGCCAAACCCAGCATTAAGTGAGTCTATCACTATCTGCCGACTTATCGTCCCCTGTGCCTCAGACAATATTGCATCCAGCCAGCTAGCAGGTGTAACCGCTGCTATGGAATCGCTTATTATATCACCTGTGTAACCATAAAATAATCTTAATGCTGCAAGTAGTATCTTCTTCTGGTATCCCGTTGGTGGGTTCTTCTCATAAGTTAACACCTTATTTATAAAAGTCTCTACTTGAGTCAAATTTCTTGCAGGTGCCCTACCTACAAAGACATCAGCATAAATATCTACGTTATCTGTCATTTCTCCATAAATTCCATTATTATTTCCATCCCATGTTCCATTTGTATCTGAATAATATAAATCACAAGGCTCCCACTCCTCGTCTGGATAATAACCTACACCCGGGTCCATACAGAATACATCCCTCCTTGGCACAACTTCTTGATTATTTTCATAATCACACTGTCCACCTAATAGAAAGTATATAGTACCCCAATTACTATATGCATCTTTAATAAAATTGCGTATCTTTATTTGGTTATCTGAGCCTGAGCAGTTAGCATATATTGAGTCTAATTTTACAACTCTTGCACGCACTCCTTTCTTTGTCTTCCAATCAGCAAGGCTTTGGAATTCAGGCGCAAAATCGGAGCTCGTTATTATGCAATAGCTGATTTCATCTTGCCTATCCTTAACTAATGGAGCATATATATCTATATCTTCAGGGTTTATAACTAAGCTCCTAATTATTCTTTCCATAGATTGCTTCTGGAATTTAGTTATCTCACTCATAATATGTGTAGTTTCGTACTTTAATTTCAAAACAATATTTGAATAGAAAATAAGAGTGCGTTCCGCCGGAATATATTGGACAGGATAAACGAGTATCTCAGCGATTCTATATCCACCTTTAGAGCCAGTACCGACAAATTCGGTAAGTTTACCGGGATAATGAGAGTATGAACTGTAAACATCAGGATTAGGTCCTACAAATGGTATTTCCTTATTAATTGAAATGGGTCTTGGTGGCTGTGTCGGGCAAATAGTATACTTACCAGGTAATATTTCTTTATCAACTGATATAACTTCTATTCCACTCGCAGTAGCTGTCGTCGGAATAAGAATTCTTACTTGGTAACATGGTAGCATAGGACTACCAGCCTCACCAGTGGATATACCGTCTTTAAGTTTAACGACATCGTATCCGTTAAACTTACCAAATGAGAGGCCGGCTTTACTAAAACTGACTTTCTCTATAATAAGCTCACCACCAAGAGCTGGTATGCTAAGAAAAAGTATCCCCAATAAGCTTAAAAGTTTCTTCATGGTTTCACCCCTTTAAGTTATAAATAATCTAATTTTAACTTTTGTCAAGTATTTTTTTATTTTTTATCTTTATTTTAAGAAATTTTCGCTTTCCAACTTTAATGGTATAAATTCCTCTTTTATTGAACTCAAAATTTATATCTCTTATAGCGACTCCATTGAGCTTAACCCCTCCTTGTTCAATTAGCCTACGAGCCTCGCTTCGGCTTGGTGCAAGTCTTGAGTCTACAAGTAAACTTACTAACCTGATATTCTTCATCATAGGTGTATAGGTTGGAATTTTTGTCGGTAGTTCCTTTTTGCTAAAGATTTTTAAGAACTCATCCTTAGCTTTAAGTGCCTCATTATGCGAGTGATACATTGAGACAACCTCCTCTGCAAGTCTTAATTTTAAATCTCTTGGATTTACAGTCTGTTCCTTTAAGTTTTTTTCTATATGCTTTATTTCATTATCTGATAAATTAGTTGTTAATTTAAAGTAATTAATAATTGAAGTGTCAGGGATTGACATTAATTTTCCGAACATCTCATTTGGATGTTCAGCGATACCTATGTAATTATTATAGCTTTTACTCATTTTCTTAGTTCCATCCAAGCCTTCAAGTAATGGCATTGTAATAATAACTTGTGGTTGCTGTCCAAATTCTCTCTGTAATTGTCTACCAAGCAGTAGGTTAAATTTTTGGTCCGTCCCACCTATTTCAATATCAGCGTTTGTTGCAACTGAGTCATAAGCTTGAAATAGTGCGTAGAGTAACTCATGCAATGAAATTGGCTCTTTTTTAGAATACCTTTTAGTAAAATCTTCACGTTCAATCATTTGGGCGACAGTAGATTTAGAAGCAAGTTTTATAAGAAACTCTGGAGTAAGTTTACTAAGCCACTCTGAGTTGTATCTAAATTCTAACTGGTTAGGTTGTAAGATCTTAAGTATCTGCGACTTATATTCTTTCATATTCTTTTTGATTTCTAAATCCGTAAGTTGTGGTCTTGTTTTAGATATTCCTGATGGGTCACCAATTTTAGCTGTAAAATCGCCTACAATAAGGATTGCTTGGTGTCCTATCTCTTGGAATTCATATAATTTTCTTAAAACAACTGCAAATCCGAGATGTATTTCTGGGGCAGTGGGGTCTATTCCAAGTTTTACCCTTAATTTTTTACCACTCCTAAGTCTCTTAAATAACTCCTCCTCAGGTATAATCTCAGCTGTGTTTCTCTTTATTATCTCTAAATTCATATCTTAATCGGTAAAATTGCAAAGGAGCGAATTAAAGTATGTGAATCTCTGCTGCTAGCCATTTCCTTTATAAGCTCACGGTCTTTTCTCCTTCACTTGAAATAAGTGCCCCAAACTTCAGAGACAGTTCTTTTATAAGTTCACGAGCAGCATGTCCATTTACACGAGATGCCCATGAAAGAAATGCTCCTAAAATGCCTGCAAAAAGACCTGCTCCACCTAATACCAGTGCAATAACTTCCCAAAAATTCATAGCTCCCTCCTCACATAAATGTTTTTTCTATTTGCTTATTGATACCCAACTCTATATATTTAGCTGCCATATAAATTGCATTCCTAATAGCTTTTGAGTTTGACCTTCCATGACATATAATAGTTACTCCTTTGGCACCGAGTATTATTGCTCCACCATATTCTTCATAACTCATTCTTGAAAAAAATTTATGTAACGAAGGTCTAAGTAGAACTCCGCCCACTTTTGCTTTAAATGAACTTCTTATAGCATCTTTTATTGTAGTTTTGGTAAGTTCAACTATACTCTCACCAAACTTAAGTATTGCATTTCCCACAGTGCCATCACATACTACAACATCGCTCACTCCTTCCAAAATTTGATGTCCTTCAATATTACCTAAAAAATTTAGCTTAGAGTTACGCATAAGTTCAAAAGCTTCTCTTGTAACTGTGCTCCCTTTTATATCTTCTTCTCCTACTGAAAGTAGTGCTACAGTTGGATCTTCTTTTCCAGTCAGTCCTTTTACACACTGGCATCCCATAACTCCAAACTGAAACAAATCTTCCGCTTTTGCTGCAGTAGTAGCGCCTATATCAAGCACAAAAGTGAACCCATTCTTAGTTGGGAAGAATGTCCCTAAAGCTGGTCTTCTTATTCCTTTAACTCTTCCAAGCCATAATGAGTTGAACATTAAGTATGCACCTGTATTTCCGGCTCCCACAAATGCATCTATTTTACCATCTTTTTGGAGTAGTGTTCCAATTGCAATTGAAGAGTCCTTCTTCTTAAATGCATCTTGTGGTGATTCATCCATTCTTATTGTGGTTGGAGCGTGCACAATCCTTGATTCCGGTATTTCGCCTTTAAGTTGAGTTTTATCCCCTACTAAAATAAAGTCTAAATCCTTTATCTCTCTTACTGCGTCTATAACAACCTTTGGCGCATAGTCACCACCCATTGCGTCTATTCCTATAATCATTCGGATAAAATACGGAACTCTATTCTTCTGTTTTTTGCACGTCCTTTTTCAGTTCTATTACTTGCAATTGGTTGTGTCTCTCCATATCCACGTGCTTGAAGTCTATCCACTGAAATCCCGTGTGTTACAAGATACTCTTTTACTGCTTCAGCTCGTAGTTGTGATAGTTTTAAATTATATGTATCACTTCCTTCTGAAGATGTATGACCTGCAATTTCAATCTTTATATTAGGGTGTTTTTTAAGCAGTTCTACAGCTTCATCAAGCATTTTGTAAGAAGTAGGTTTAATATTAGCTTTGTTAAATTCAAATGTTATGCCACCAAGAATAATTTTTTCCTCTATTTTGAAAAGCTCAAAATTCTTTATCAGTGAGGCATCTGGATTACAAACTATCGCCGCTCCCTCTACGACATAACCTTCGGCTTTTATCTTTATGTTATAAGTACCCGATGGAATCTCTACTCTATAAGTGCCAGTCTCAGGGTCACTTTTGACAGGTGGAATATCTGTTCCTTGGAATTCAATTTCAGCTTCAATCCCTCTGCGAGTAGAATAATCTACTATCTTACCAATAAGAATAGACTTTCGTTCTACAGGTGATAATTCAATATTCAATAATGTAGTTTCTTCAGGTTTACAAATTACTGGTTGTGTCCAAGGGATATAACCTGTTTTTTCTATTCTTAATATATATGTCCCGGGTAACAGTTCTGTTTTGTATATTCCTGAAGCATCACTTTTTACTTCTGGTAGTTCAGTTTCTGGAAAAGAAATGGTAGCAAGACAAGGCTTTTGAGTAACTTTATCTATTATCTTACCAGTCAGTATTGAGACATATACTTTTTTACGCTCAAGTCTAAAATTAACAACTACCCTTTTTTCTTGTTCCACCAAAATGATAACTTCTTGTGACGGCTCATATGTCTCTTTTTGCATAGGTGAGGCATACACTAAAGTTTGACCCACAGGGAGTTCAATTTCGTATATCCCTTGCTCATCAGTAGTTATTGTAGTATCAAATCCGGGAAATGAAATTATGGCTCTAATTGGTTTTTCACTCACTTTATCCACCACTCTACCTGCAATTATACCCCTATTTACTGGCGGTTTTACGAAATCAAAACTTTGTGAAAAAGTTAGATTTACTGCCCATGGTGGAGTAGTTCCGAATCCTCTTTGAACCTTAAGGTCGTCATCAACAAATCCTGTGTCATAGCCCATAAGTCTAAAATCCATAGATATAGTTAGCCATGTGTTTTTTTCTGTCTCAAACCGTAATCCCGGTGATAAATAAAGTCCTCCATCATTATATTCTGGTTTCACTCTTTTCTCACCATAAGCCTCCACAAATGAAGATAATTTGAAGTAATTTAACTCTATCCCTGCCCCATAAGTGTATTTATTGTAACTATCTGGATGAGGATAGTTTATATATCCACCGTTAAGGTGAAATTTTATCTGTGGCTGAGTTAAGATGTTGACAGTGAGTAGTCCACTCCCTCCATAAGTGGCGCCACCAACAGTAAAAAATCTGTGTATCCCACCATTACCTAATCTACAAGCGTAGCCAAAGATAGTATCAGTTCCACATACATTTGGAGGTGATATCCTTTTAGTTCCAGTAGGAAAAGATGCTATTGGATAAATTCCTAAATCAATTACTTTTGTAAATTTTGGATAAACTAACCGTATAGCTTGGGTAGGAGTAAATTTTATTCCAAGTTTTGTATCTGATAACCCCCAACTTACAGCACCTGCTCCTCCCCAAGGGATGTCGGTCTGCATCACATCTGTAAGGAAGCCTGAATTTAGATTTAAGGAAAGATAGTCTGTAAATGAGAAGCCGAGTCCAATAGAAAAATCTGAGCCTGCGCATTGCCATTTAGTTCCTTCATGTAATCCACCAAATTGGTCGTATACTACTAAACTATCTAAACTTGTTGTCCAATATCCTCTAATTCCAAAAGTATAATCAAGTTTACCAAAAGGTTCTGAACTTGCAGAGACAATTCTTACAAGTCCGCTCGTTCCAGTGGAGGTTGGAGCACCTGATAAAGTAGAAGTCAAAAATATACCTATCCACAGAATCCTTCGGAAAATAAATACTACTTTTCTCATTCTAACAGTCTTTTTAAGAATTATATCTTAGAATCAAACTCCGTCAAGAAAAAAGTTGACATTTAAGAAAGTGTAAGGTATAATAAAATTATGGACGAAGTGATAATCCACAAATTTAAAGATTTAGAGAACAGGTTTAATGAACTAAATAAACTACTCACTCTTCCAGATACCCTTAAGGACAGGAATAAATTTATAGAATTGTCTCAAGAGTATAACGAGCTATCGCGTCTTCTTAATCTTTGGAGAAGGTACTCTGAGTTATCAGCTCGCATCTCTGATGACGAGCGTATTTTATGTTCTCAAGACGAAGAGCTAAAACATATTGCAAAAGAAGAGATTGATGAACTTAAGGTAGAGAAAATTAGGTTAGAAACTGAGCTTTTAGATTCACTTGTTCCAAAAGACCAAAATGATTCTCGCAGTGTAATAATGGAAATAAGACAAGGTGCAGGTGGGGATGAATCATCTATTTTTGCACGCGATCTATTTAGGATGTATTCAAAATATGCAGAACGACAAGGGTGGCAAGTTGAGATATTAAGTTCTCATCCTACCTCAATTGGTGGATTTAAAGAGATTATATACTATGTAAAAGGAGAAGCTGTTTACGGAAAGTTAAAATATGAAAGTGGTGTCCATAGAGTGCAGCGAATTCCTATAACAGAATCTGGTGGCAGAATCCATACTTCTACAGCTACTGTATGTGTTCTTCCAGAAGCCTTGCCAATTGATATAAAAATTAATCCCGATGATATAAAACTTGAGTCTTTTAGGGCACGTGGTCATGGTGGACAAAATGTAAATAAGGTATCATCAGCTGTCAGGCTAACCCATATTCCAACGAATACAACAGTAGTTTGCCAGGATGAACGCTCCCAATACCAAAATCGGGTAAAGGCAATGAAAATTTTGCTTGCCAGAGTCTACGAGCTTGAGCGTAGAAAACGCGACGAAAAAGTTCAAACTACACGTAGACAGCAAATAGGAGAAGGTGAGAGGGCTGAAAAAATAAGAACATATAATTATCCACAACAAAGGGTAACTGACCATCGTATAAACATTACACTTTACAAACTTGACTCCGTGCTTGATGGAGAACTTGACCCATTAATAAATGAGCTTAAAAATGCAAATAGCAGAAATTATTACTCATACAGCTCAATCTCTAAAGAATAAGGGGATTGAAGAATCTATGCTTGAGGCAGAGACGCTCGTAGCCCATAGTTTGAGGTTAGATAGGACTTCTATCTATCTAAATTATGATAAACCTCTATCAGATTACAAGCTTAAAATTATATCCAGAATTATAAGGAGAAGACTTAATCGTGAGCCTCTGCAATACTTAACTAAAAGTGTAAATTTTTTTGGTCTCAATTTCATAGTTGAACCGCCTGTTTTTATTCCGAGACCAGAGACTGAAGTTTTAGTCCAAACTCTTATAGAACTTGGTATGGGTTTGATTAATCAAACCCATACCATTGGGGAGACTGTAATTTTTGATGTAGGAACAGGGTGTGGAGCAATTGGGATAGCGAGCCTTAAGTTTTTGCCCCATGCAATAGTTTACGCATCTGATGTAATTGACCTTAAGCTTGCTAAAAAAAATGCAGAAAGAATTGGAGTAAGTGATAGAATAAATTTTTTAGTAGGCGACTTACTTACCCCATTTAAAAGTAAAAGAGCAGATTTTATAGTCTCAAATCCGCCGTATATACCTACTCAACTCATACCCACACTTCAGCCTGAGATAAGATTTTTTGAGTCCCGCACTTCAATAGATGGAGGTAAAGATGGTTTGGCTTTTATCTCTAAACTGATAAAAACTGCACCCTTATATCTTAAGCCGTCCGGAGTGTTACTGGTAGAAATTTCTCCTCAACAAAAAGAAAAAGTAAAATATGAAGCAGTAAAGTATTTTAAAGAAGTTAATTTTATCAACGATTTCTTTGATAGGACTCGTATCCTTTTAGCAAAATGCGCATAGGAATAATTGCAAACCCTGAAAAAGCTCTCATCTCATCTGTTATCCCAGAGCTTATACAATGGTTGCAGGAAAATAAGCAACAGGTGTTTATATCAGATGAAAACAAGGCTCTTGTTAGTGATAAAAAAATCATAGTAAAACTTAAGGACATTACAAAAACTTCAGATGTTATCCTTGCTATAGGAGGAGATGGCACCCTATTAAAAGCAGCCCGAATTGTCGGTAACTCAGGAATCCCAATTCTTGGAATTAATCTTGGTGGACTCGGCTTTCTTACAGAGGTGGCACTTGATAACTTATATCCTGCTCTCACTCGGTTAATAAGGGCAGATTATGAAATTGAATTGAGAATGGTATTAGAGGCTAATGTTAAACAACGTCCCCTCTATGCATTAAATGACGCTGTTATTATGCAGACAGGAGTGGGGAGGATGCTTCAATTTACAGTTTATATAGATGATAAGTATGTATCAGAATTTTCATCTGATGGTATAATAATTTCAACACCAACTGGCTCTACTGCATATTCACTTGCTGCTTTCGGTCCTATACTTCACCCAAAACTTGAATCTATAGTGGTTAACTTGATATGTCCTCATACACTTGGGGCAAGACCAATAGTGGTATCAGATGATTCTACTGTAAAGATAGAATGTAAGAGTAAAAAATCAGCCCTTGTAATAGATGGGCAAGAAAGAGTGTTACTAAATCAAGGTGAAAAAGTACTTATCCGAAAAGCAGATTATAAGATAAAACTGATAAAATCAAGTGCGCGTGATTTTTACGAAATCCTTCGTACTAAATTAAAATGGGGTGGCGGTAAAGAAAGGTAAAAGATGGGACAAAAAAGAGGGCGTCCCTATCAGTTCTCTAAATGAGTACAATTGGTGTCAAGTACAATTGGTGTCAGGTCTGAATAAAAATAACTTGCAAAATAATGGATAAAAATAAGTCCCAAATCCAAATACTGCCAATACCCAAGTAAATTCCAAACTCCAAATCCCAATCCCAGATATGGAAAAAGCGAGATTCTTCGCTATCGCTCAGAATGACACTTTCAAGGTTTGGAGTGACATTTATAAACACCTTACGTGTCTATTCGTGTTTTCTTTTGTCTGTGTCAGTCTGTGTTCCTCATCTCTATTCTCTGACCTCTATAACTATTGGCATACCTCCTCTTTCCTTTCCCCCTTTGCAGACCTTTATTCTTGAACATATTGAATCACTGTATTCTCTATCCTTCTTATAATAGATATAGATGTAAAAACGAGAGCGTTTTTTAGGCATTCCCATCTTCTTATAACAATAGTGTTTCCTAACCTTCTCTAATTTCCATATCAAGTTCAATGGCTCCATCTTAGAAGCTAATCCACCTCTCCTTAACACGCCAATCTTCATCCCACAAGACTTGAACCTTTTCTCCAATTGCTCAGCTAATTGCTCAGGTGATATGTGAAAGAAGTCGCCTGTTATTATATCAAGTATCCCTATCCCTACCTGGTTCTTCGTTAACAGCTGCCTATTGATAGTTCTTGGTGGAATAATTTCTATCTGCTTTTCCATAGGGCGATAACAGTTTGGACATACCACTTTGGGAGAAGCTAACTTCCCTTTAGAGATAACTAATTTGCTCCAGTTAAGTGAAGACCCTATCGCAAGACCATTTAGACTCATAAAATAATGATAGCCAGACCATGGCTTCCTGTCCTTCCTGATTACAAGTGGTTCCCATATCGGATATATTAGCTCACTCTTATATTTGGATGCTATTTTGGCAAGTACTCTCATCCGGTCCCATGTTGCTTTTTCCTTCTCCGTGTGAGGAGTATAACGGCGCATCAAACTTGATGCAAATATACCACTCTTCACTTTACCATTCTTATCTATATATTTGCGTCTCGATAATAGAACACCAATAGCACCTTCTTTTGGTCTGAACCCAATACTTTTTTCAGCTATATCGCCTGTCATCTTCAACTTACCCCACATAGTTCCAAAAGCACCAACCTCATCAGGTATATATCCACTTGGGTTAATTAATCTACCAGGTGTACGCTGCAAGTCCCTTATCCCCAGGTCCGCCAGTTTAGATTTCGTCTTCTTATCTAGCTTACTTTTCTTTTTATCACCCATCATAGCTCCTATATACTTTTAGGCAGGTGCGGGACACTCCATAATTATCAAGTTTTGAACTCTTATATTATACACCATATATTTGTTTTGCCAAGTAAAAATGAAAAAATATATAAATTGGAATTTCTCACAAAACAAAAACAATTTTTGGTTGACATAGTTTAATATAGTTTTATAATAAAATATAGTTTATGTCTATATTCTCTTTGCTACAGTTTATCTTTATAGCAGACGGCAGTTTTTCTATTTTACCAATGGCAGCATCTGATAGCACTCCTTTTATTGTAAGAGTAGAAGCTTCTGGACTAATCCCTGATAGTATCTATAGATTTACAGTTTATGCGTATGGTGGGGAGCCGCGAGTCATTTCTGAGAGATGGACAACTGGGAAGTGGAAAGGTGGTTATGCATACACTGATTTTTCATCCGATAACTCAGGTAACTGGAATAGCTGGGTTCCTTTGAGGGTTATTGAGGAACCGGAAGAAGGATATAATTATTATATAAAATTTAAAGTTAAAAAAGGGAGTGATGATGTTTTTGAATCCAGTGTCCACTTTTCAGATGGATTTCAAATTCTTGATATGTTCTCTCAGGGTGGCTGGCTTACTGGCACTGTTTATTTAGACTCTAATTTTACTACACCTGGTGAAGCTGTAGTGGTTATGGCAAAGGATTCGCAAGGCTATATCATTGGAGCTTATGTCACTGAGAATAACACAATTGATGAAGGAAACCTCCCCATCCCTGGTCGTTTTTGTATGGCAACACCTGCTATATTTATTGAAGAGATAGAATTTGAGGATATAAGTGGTAATCCAGTTATTGGATGGGTTGGCACTCATCCTCCGTGGTATGTTTTGCCTGGGGATACGACATGGGTTGACCCATTTTCTATTTCTATTCAGAATATATCGTTTATACCGGAAACTCCAAATGTAGGTGATAGTGTTGTAATTTCTGTTCTACTCTACAATCCTCGAGAAGCGATACAAAATATTGAAATAAAAGTCACTTATGAAAAGGGGGAAGATAGTGGTGAAATAGGGAGTATTGGATTAGATAGTATACCAGGGCATAGTCATTCAGCTAATGAAATATTATGGAAAGATTTAATTGAAGGCAATTATAAGATTAGGGTGCAAGTGACAGCGGCCAGCTTTAGTGTCCAGACATTTAAGTGGCTCAAAGTTGGGTTAGGTAATATTGTCTTAAATGAGGTTATGTATAACCCTATAAATTCAGGTGAATGGGTTGAACTTATAAATAGAGGCACTAATACAGTGAATATCAAAAACTGGTCAATTGAAGATAATACTACTAAAAGTCTAATTACATCGGATGACTGTTTCGTTGAGAGTGGTGGCTTTGTAGTAATTGCAGAGTCTACGGGCTCTGTTTTACATTCAATTTATGGCTCTTTTCCATCTCCTGTTTTTGAGCTTGGCAGTAAATTTCCGAATTTAAAAAATGAAGGTGATACCATAATGCTAAGAGATAGTAATAATACAATCCAAGACCTATTGGGATACAAAGATGATTGGGGGAGTGAAGCAAAAGGCGTAACACTTGAACGAATCAATCCAAATCTTGCTACAAATAATCCTGACAACTGGGGCTCCTGTGTTATAGCTACTGGGGGAACACCGGGTAAAGTTAATTCTATATATGTTGAGTACCTGTTAGAGAAAGCTACCCTTTATGTACATCCAAAAATTTTCTCACCCGAAAATCCTGATTCAAATGTAGCGTTCATTTCTTACACTCTACCTTTTACTAAAGCAAAGGTTAGGCTTTATATATATGACAGATGTGGTAGATGTGTCCGTAAACTTGTTGACGGTGAGCCATCAGGAGTGCAATCAAGGTGGACGTGGGAAAAAGGGGAGGCGACTTGGAGTCATATATGGAATGGAAAAGGTGATGACGGTAATCGTTTACCGATGGGTATTTATATAGTTTATTTAGAGGCAAAAGACCAATACTCTGATAAACTTGTGAATGAGAAGACAACTGTAGTGATTGCAAAACGATTATCAAGATAAAGAATTAACCGCAGATAGATGCAGATTAAAACGAGTTATATAAAATTTGGCAACAAAAACAGAAGGGGGATGATGAAATACCCAAGATTTATATCGGGATGACGAGTATATTCTTTGGTCTGCTCGTTGTGTCATCTACAAGAGCAGATACTACTTATGTAAGTGGTATCATTGACACAAATACAGTCTGGGCACCAGCTGGAAATCCGTATATTGTGACAGGAAATGTGCTTGTTGATAGTGCCGTAACTTTGGATATTGAACCGGGGTAGAGGTAAGACTTGACAGTGCAAAGTATATAATGATAAAGGGAAATTTATACGCGATTGGGACAGCAATGGATTCAATCATAATATCAGCACGAGATACTACACAAAGGTGGAGCAGGCTATGGTTTAAGCCATCATCAAGATGTAGTTTGAAATATTGCAGAATTGAATATGCAGGTAATTCAGCTATTTATGATAGCATTGCTTTTTCCCTTTATATAGGCTATAACACAATCACTAACAACTATGCTCTTTATGGTAGTGGCATCCGTAGTTATGGCTCACCTACAATTAAGTATAACACTATAACTGATACCATTGCTTCTGCTATATACATATCTTCAGATAGTGCTCTGATTGACAGTAATAACTTGTATGCCACTGGGTATGCGGTCTATAATTATAGTGAAATAGATATAGATGCCAGATATAATTACTGGGGACAGTAAGCAGTGATACTATTGATATGAAAATCTGGGACTATTATGATGATTTTACCAAAGGGATAGTACATTACGAACCTTTCTTAACCGAGCCAGTGCAAGGAGTGGAAGAAAAAGCAAAATGCAAAGTTCAAACTTCAAAGTCAAAGGCTATAAGCCAGTCAAGGTTGTAAAATTGAGGTAATAGTGAAGCAAGTAGAGAAAGGTGAAGCCCATGAAATTTAAGGGATTACAAAAATTGTCTGTAATTGAGTATCCGGGCAAACTTTGTGCAATTGTATTTACTGGAGGCTGCAACTTCAGGTGTCATTATTGCCATAATCCAGAGCTCGTTGTTGGGTATGAGAAGCTTCCTGATATAGATGAAGAGAATATTATTACCTTTATGCAAAAAAGGAAAAGATTCCTCGACGGCTTATGTATCACGGGAGGTGAGCCTACTCTCCACCAAGAACTTCTTCAATTTATTGAGAAGATTAAAAAACTTGATTTCCTGGTAAAACTGGATACAAATGGGACAAATCCAGAGCTCATATCTCATGTTATAGAAAATAGGTTTGTAGATTATATAGCGATGGATATAAAAGGAACACCCGAGCGTTATAAGGAGATAGCAGATGTAAATATAGATATTTCAAAAATTAAAGCTAGTGTCCAACTTATAATGCATAGTAATATAGATTACGAGTTCAGAACAACTGTATTTCCTGAGTTCTTTGGTAAAGAGGACGCAAAACAAATTGGTGAATGGGTAAAAGGTGCAAAGCGGTATGTCTTACAACAGCCAAGAGTAGTGAAGATGCTTAATGGAACTCTTAAGGATGCAAAACTTTATAGTGATTTAGAATTGAGTCAATTTACACAATTTCTACCAAACTGTGTAATCAGATAATTATGATTACACAGATTTATTTTAGATTACACAGATTAAAATGTAGGGGCGGGGTAACCCCTCCCCTATCCATCGGTGTAATCTGGTTTTATCCACAGGATGCTGTGCATAATCTGTATAATCAGGTATAACTAAGATAGGAGGTAACATGAAAAAGTTGAGGCAAGTAAGCTTTGGTTTAAAAGATATGCCACACCAGTGGTATAACATAATTCCAGATTTACCTGCACCATTGCCACCACCAAAAGACCCGGATGACGGTAGACAAAGGGTAGCAAAACTACCTGACTTGATGATAGGTGAATGTTTGAAACAGGAGTTATCACAGGAGAGGTGGGTAGATATACCCAATGGGATTATTGAGTTATATGCACAAGCTGGTAGACCACGGCCCTTGTTTAGGGCTTTAAATTTAGAAAAGAAGCTGGAAACTCCAGCGAGATTATATTATAAAGGTGAATTCTTTTCACCAACTGGCAGTCATAAAGTGAATACTGCTCTAGCTCAGTGTTGGTATGCTAAAAAGCAGGGCTTTGAGCGAGTGACGACTGAGACAGGTGCCGGTCAGTGGGGAACTGCTCTTGCTTATGCAGCAGCGCTTATAGGGCTAAAATGCACAATATTTTGGGTTCGCAGTGTGTATAACTGGAAACAAGACCGCCGAAACTTTATGGAACTATTGGGAGCAGAAGTTAACCCTTCTCCATCACCTAAGACAGAATGCGGTAGAGTACTGTATGGTAAGAATCCCAATCATCCTGGCTCGTTAGGAATTGCAATTTCAGAAGGGTTGGAAGATTCACAAAAGGACCCGAAAGCAGTGTATTGTCTTGGCTCTGTTCTTAATCATGTACTTTTGCACCAAACAATAATTGGACTTGAGACACAAAAACAGTTTGAGGTATTTGATGATTATCCTGATGTTGTAATCTCATGTCTAGGTGGTGGGTCAAATTTTGGTGGCTTTGCAATTCCATTTATTGGCGATGTGCTTAAGAAAGGCAAAAAGATAAAGTTTATTGCTGCACAATCAGAAGTAGCTCCTAATCTTCAAGGTGAATATAGATTTGACTTTGCAGATTACGCTGAAATTACTCCCCTCCTTAAGATGTATACACTTGGTCATAAAGTAGAGATGAAACCTATAAAGGGAGATGGGCTCAGGTACCATGGCTGTTCACCTATAATTAGTTTACTTAGAAATTTAGGTTATATAGATACAATAGCTTACCCATCCGATGAGCGCTATGTATTTGAATGTGCAAGAACTTTTATTGAGACAGAAGGGTGGCTACCTGCACCTGAATCTGCATATTCAATTGCCTGCGCTATAGATGAAGCAATCAAATGTAGAGAATCGGGTGAGAAGAAGGTAATTGCTTTTAATGTATCAGGACACGGATTTTTGGATATATTTGGGTATAGAGAGGTGCTTGGGCTACAGTAAATTAGATGTAGTATCTTTAAGTGATGGCTACAATATCTGAGTAAAAAGGAGGGGAGATGAGGGCAGGATTTGGTTTGGTGTTGTGTTTGGTCCTTTGTGATGAGATTCTGAAACAAGTTCAGAATGACAGGGGGGTCTGCTTTGCTCAGCAGTAGGTGGCAAGATATAATGGACCAGGTAATTACAGTGATGTGGCGTATGCGATAGCAGTTGATGGTGAGTATGTGTATGTGACAGGAGGGAGTCCGGGTTCTGGCGCTGATTGGGACTATGCGACGATAAAGTATTCAAGTGTAGGAGTGGAGAAGAGTTCAAAAGTCTAAAAGTTCTGGAAGTGTATCCAAATCCATCTTTTGGCAATGCTTTGATTAAGTATGAGTTGCCGGAAAATGCGATAGTTAGTTTGAGGCTCTATGATATATCAGGTAGATTGGTGAATACCATTTATTCTGGGACACAAGAAAAAGGCGAGTATGAGGTTGAGCTGAATGGCGAGTACATGGGTTCGCCCCTACCCACAGGCATTTATTTCCTGAGATTAGAGGTCCCGATAAATCGTGATTTCGCTTTGCTCAACAGGCGAGTTAAAAGTAACAAAGAAACTTACAATATTGAAATAGAATGAGACAAAAAAACATTTTGGGTCAGGAGACCCAAAACTACACCGTGAAAAAAATGCCTAAAACACATAAATTTTTAGGGGACTTTTAGGTATTTTGGATTTTAGACATTTGTAGTTCAAATGAAGGCACTTCTTTCAGGTAATGAGGCAGTAGCTCGTGGGGCATGGGAAGGAGGATGTCGGGTTGCGTGTGCATACCCGGGAACTCCATCTACAGAGATACTTGAAAATATAGCAAAATATAATGAAATTTATAGTGAGTGGTCTACGAATGAGAAGGTAGCTTTTGATGTTGCCTCTGGTGCCTGCTTTGCGGGTGCACGTGTACTCGTGGCAATGAAACATGTTGGACTTAATGTGGCAGCAGACCCATTCTTTTCTATGAGTTATTTAGGTGTTACTGGCGGCTTTATAGTTGTTTCTGCTGATGACCCCGGGATGTGGTCATCACAAAATGAACAAGATAATCGCTGGTATGCAAAGATGGCTAAGGTACCTATGCTTGAACCATCTGATTCACAGGAAGCAAAAGAGTTTGTTAAGGTTGGATTTGATATTTCAGAAAAGTTTGATACCCCTGTGCTTCTCAGACTAACCACAAGAATTTGCCACTCTAAAACTGTAGTTGAACTTGCTGACCGAGTTGAATATCCACCTGCAGGCTATGTTCCTAACATACAGAAGCGAATGGTTCTTCCTGGAACATCAAATGCTATGATGCGTCATCCAATTGTTGAACGTCGTCTTCTTGAGCTTAAAAAATACAGTGAAAAATTTAATAGTAATCGGATTGAGTATGGAAATCGCTCTTTAGGAATTATTACTTCTGGAATAGCTTATCAGTATGCAAAAGAAGTATTTCATAAAGCATCTTTCCTTAAACTATCAATGACTTATCCAATTCCTGATAACTTAATAAAGAAATTTGCATCGCAAGTTGATAAGTTATATGTAATTGAGGAGGGAGACCCATTTCTTGAGACACATATAAAAGCACTTGGAATAGCAGTTATTGGCAAGGAGAAAGTGCCTGTATGTGGTGAACTTGACCAATCAGTACTTAAAGAAAATTTTGGGCTTGAGGTAGTACCTCTTAAAAAGAAAAAAATCACAGCTGGGGGTATTACTAAAATACCTGCAAGGCCACCAGTCCTATGTCCGGGGTGTCCGCATCGTGGTGTATTTTATACAATTAATAGACTAAAACTTTATGCAATTGGTGATATTGGATGCTATACATTAGGAACATTACCACCTCTTAACGCAATGGATAGTTATGTTTGTATGGGGGCATCAATTGGAAATGTGCATGGACTGGATGTAGCTCTTAGGAACAAAATACTTGGAAAAGTTGTCGCAGTGATTGGTGATTCGACATTTTTTCATGCAGGTATTCCGGCGCTCATAGATGTTGTTTACAATAAAGGAGTGTCTACAATAATTGTGCTTGATAACCTAACGACTGCAATGACTGGGCATCAGAATCACCCGGGGACAGGGTTGACATTTAAGGGAGAGAAAACTAAAGAGATACTAATTGAAGATGTTGGTAAAGCATGTGGAGTTAATCGTGTTTATATAGTTGACCCATATGACCTAAAAGCCACAATGGAAGTGATAAAGAGGGAGGTCAAATTTTCTGAGCCATCTCTCATAATTGCAAGAAGAGCCTGTGCATTAATGGTAAAATCTGAGTCACCTCTTAAAGTCAATTTGGATAAATGTACGGGTTGTAAGTTATGTGTTGGACTTGGCTGCCCGGCAATAACTATGCACGATAAAAAGGCATGGATAGACCCAATGCTGTGTAACGGATGTGGTATGTGTAAACAGGTATGTGTTAAAAAAGCTATAACTTAAAAGTCAATATTATGCAAAATACAAAAAATATCCTAATCTGTGGAGTTGGTGGTCAGGGGATACTTTTAGCGTCTGATATACTCGCAAAGGTTGCACTTAATTGTGGATTTGATGTCAAAAAAAGCGAAGTCCACGGTATGGCACAGAGGGGGGGAGCTGTGGTATCAGCTGTTAGATTTGGGGATAAAGTTTATTCACCCCTTGTAGGTGATAAGGAAGCTGATATAATTTTGGCATTTGAAAAACTTGAAGCTTTAAGAAGAGTTAATTATCTTAAACCTGGTGGTACTTATATTGTTAACGATTGCGAATTGCCACCGCTTTTGGTATCAATGGGTGAAGAAGAATATCCTAAAAATATCGTGCTACAACTTAAAAAATTAGCTAAAGAAGTTGTTCTTATAAATGGTTTGGGCCTAGCCAAACAATCGGGTAACCCAAGAACTGTCAATATTGTCCTATTAGGAGCACTTGCAAAGAAATTTGACTTTCCAAAAGATAAATGGTTACAGGTGATTAAGCATACTGTGCCTCCAAAAACTTGGGCAGCAAATAATAAGGCATTCCTGTTAGGCTTCTCGTTTAAATCATTGATGTAAACTGAATTTCAGTCTAAATCCAGCCTATTGTGTAGGCTGGGTAATGAAATGACCAAACTGGATTACTGGTTACTTTTGCATTCAATCCTTGAGCTATCCTGTCATTCTGAGCGAAGCGAAGAATCTACATGATGAAACTAAATTACTGGCTACTTCTGCATTCAATTCCCGGGATAGGGGCTGCTACTTTTAACAAGTTGCTTGAAAGATTTGGTGAACCTAATAGAATTATTCAGGCAAAAAGAGAAGAACTCATGTGTATCCCAAGGTTAAGCCCAAGGTTAGTAAACTCAATACTGTCAATCCGTAGGGGCGGGGTAACCCCGCCCCTACATTATATACAAGATATGGATAAAATTCTTGTTGAACTCAATAAGAGACAGTTTAAAATGATTACAAGATATAATGAAGATTACCCTTCAAGGCTTAGAGGAATAAAAAATTCACCCCCTATCATTTATGTCTATGGTAAACTGGATATGCCTAAGACCATAGCTATAGTGGGTACAAGACAAGCCTCATTTCAAGGCTTACAAAAGGCTATTGAGTTTGCAAGTAAGCTTGCTACTCGAGGTTTTACAATTGTATCAGGTTATGCGAAAGGTATTGATACTTATGCTCATCTTGGTGCACTTAAAGGAAAGGGGAGAACGGTAATGGTGCTTCCGACAGGTGTACTCAATTTTGCCTTGCATAAAGAGCTCTATGGAGTGAGAGCAGAACTGTGGGAGCATGGTACAATTGTATCTGAATTCTTTCCAACAGCCGGTTGGACTACAGGGCAAGCAATGTTAAGAAATCGTATAATTAGTGGACTTGGAGATGCTACCCTTGTGATTGAGGCAGGCGAGAAGGGTGGTACAATAGCAACAGCAAAATGGGCAAAGGAACAAGGTAAACCGCTGTTTATATCAAGTCCAGCAGATAATAAGAGTAGCAAAGAAATAATTGGGCTTGGTGCTAAATTAGTAGAAAGCCCTGAAGATGTTTTAAGGGAACTAACCAGTTTTTCGGTCTCATTTTAATCCACTGCAACGCCGCCCTCGCGCCACCCCCGCACCGCCCATTTTCGGACAAAAAATTAGTGATATATGCTAGCGAGATTTAAAACTTGACTTTTTTGATGGCGTAGTATATTTTATACAATAGAATGAAGTTGAGAATTTACACAGATACTTCAGTAATTGGAGGCTGCTTGGATGAAGTGTTCAAAGATGCGTCTTTAAAACTGATTGATAAATTTAAACGGGGCGAAATGATACCAGTAATATCTGAGCTCACCACACTTGAGTTGAGAGATGCACCTAAGGAAGTTCAGAATATATTTAAGGAAATACCCGAAGAGAATATAGAATATGTGGAGTTAACAGAAGAGGCAGTGAATCTTGCCCATAAATATATATCTGAGGAAGTAGTAGTGAAGGATGAATTAGTGGATGCCGAACACATAGCAATTGCAACAATAAGCCGTGTAGATGTAGTAGTAAGTTGGAACTTTAAGCATATTGTTAACTTAAATAGAATACGCGGCTTTAATGCAATAAACTTAAAAATGGGCTATCCTTTATTAGAAATAAGAAGCCCTTGGGAGGTGATGGTTTATGAAGGGTGAAAGGAAATTTGATGCTGTAAAAATGATGCGTGAAATTAGAGATAAGTTGAGTAAAGAGTTTATGAATATGAGCTATGATGAGCAAAAGAGATATATAAAGGAAAGAGTTGAATTTAAGGCAAGACAGGTAAATGAATCCTCATCCGCCTTAATTTCAAAATGAAGTTGAATTTAGGCTATATTGAGGTATGAAAATACAATCTTTCATTACGGAAATTGTGTTTCGTACAGTTGGGCTCTGTCCTATAGAAAAATGTGCATAGCAACAGCAAAGTGGGCAAAGGAGCAAGGTAAACCGCTGTTTATATCAAGTCCAGCAGATACTAAGAGTGGCAAAGAAATAATTGGGCTTGGTGCTAAATCAGTAGAAAGCCCTGAAGATGTCTTTTAAACTGACACCCCGGTTCTCCTTGGGTTGCTCATTGTATAATTATATTAACAGTATTTTTATTCAGACCTGACACCATTTACCTTTGTGGTGCGCGGACAAGGAAGCAAAAAAATTTATAAAATTACAATTGAATAGGATTGTGCAAAGAATCTTTTTAATAATAGTTTCTACTTTAGGATTACCTGTGTCTATTAGCTGGGGAGACCTTGAAGAATTGGGGTCAATTGTGGGTGATTATCAAGATGTGGTAGTAGGTGATTACGCTTATTGTCTTGGCGATTCAGCACTAAAAATTATAGATATTTCAGACCCCACACACCCTATTATTGTAGGAAATTTACCTTTATCCAGCACAATTGGAGTTGACTGGAATCTTTTCATCAAGCAAAACTATGCTTATATTGCCAATGGTGATTTACAAATTGTAGATATTTCACATCCTACAAATCCCGTGCTTATTCTTTCTCAAGCCGTTATTTGGACTACCAGAGATATTTATGTGGATAGTATTTACGCCTATATAGTAGGGTATCTTGTTGTTCCCCCTTATACTAACAATGGAATATTAGAAATATTAGACATTTCCACTCCATCCGCTCCTTCTGTTGTGGGTAGTTTGATAATAGAAGATAGACAATTCAGCACCATTTATGGGAAGGAGAATTATGTGTATATTGGGACTCAGGCTTGGGGACCGACCCCACTATATGCAGTAGAGGTAACTAATCCCTCAGCACCACAAGTCACAGATACTCTAGATGGTTTTATTGTGATGGACGATATTCATGTAGAGAATAATTATGCTTATATAGTTACTCACAATGGGTTTCATATAGTAAATATTTCCAATCCTTTCGATCTAACGTTTGTACAAAGTTTACCGCTACTTTCTGGGTCAAGTATTTTTGTCGAAAATCCTTATGTGTATATAGCTGCTATGAACAAAGGATTAAAAATTGTAGATATCTCTGATTGTCAAAACCCACTTGTTGTTGACAGTGCATCTACACTTGGTGTTTCGTGTGCTGTTTATAAAAACAATAAGTATATATATTTGGCGGATGGCAATGCGGGAGGGACAGGAAACGGCGGTTTTCGCATTTTTAGATTTACTTCCGGGGTGAAAGAGAGAGAATTTTCTTCCTCTGAGACGTGTTTTTATCAAAACTACCCAAATCCATTTGAGGGAAAAACAATAATTAGATATACGTTCCCTTCCCGAGTTAAACCTTTTTACTTTTTGAAAATCTATAATGTCGCAGGTAAATTGGTAAGGACTGTAGAACTGAAGGAAAAAGGAGGTGGAACTTTTTGTTGGAATGGTACTAATGAAGAAGGGGGAAAAGTTTCCAGTGGGATTTACTTTTATCAATTTTATTCAGTGGATAAAAGTTTTATAGAAGATTTTGGTAAAATGTTAAAAATGAAATAGGAGGTGAAGTATGTTAAGGAGAATAATGGTGTCACAGGAGAATAATGGTGTCAAGTCTGATTTTTTCTCTCCGGAATTTAGAGCTAAAATTAAAATGAAGAAATAAAATATTGTGGTTGATAGAAAAAATATAGGAGTCAAGGAGAGAGGCAAAACCATAAATATGGAGAGAAAGAATACCCTCAAATTGGTTGTAATAGAGACGACAGTGCAAGTTAAATGGTGTCAATTCTTTCTAAGTTCTTATATTTCATAAGCTTACATTAATACTTTTCACTACGCATCGTTCCTTGAAGTCCTCTTTTATATTATAACAATTCCATCAAAAAGTCAATTCTTTTTTCTGATTTCAGAGTAGAAAAATTTATAAAGCCAGCTATACTATAAATATAGCTTTATTCTATTCTTTTCTTTAATTTTTCTACCCAAGCAGTTATTGATTTAATAAGTTGCTCCCGTGTTTCTAAATAAGTTTCTATGGTTCCCCCTATGGGGTCTTTAATTCCACCGGGTGCAATAACACGGGTCTTAAATTTTGCTTCAGGAAATAAGCTAATAACTTCGTCTTTTTGTGCCTCGTCCGCAGTTAGGATAAGGTCAGCCCAATTTATAAGTGATTGAGAGATTGGTTTTGAGTAGTAAGAGCTAATGTCAACCTCTATTTCTTTCATCACTTGAATTGTTGACTCAGTAGGTAGTTCTCCATAAGTTCCATGAATACCACAGGCGTCAACTTCTACTGATGGAAGTAGTTTTTTAAGAATTCCCATAGCCATTGGAGACCTGCATCTATTTGCTGAGCAGACAAAGAGTACACAAAAATTAACTCCTTTCCCTAATTTAATATATCGTTTTGTAACAGATTCAAGTTCAAGTATTCCAACCTTCCCTTTTCTTAATAGTGTAGGGGTTTGATTAATCAAACCCCTACTTACATCAATGATTGTAGAAGGAAGTCCCCACTTACATCTTCCTTGAATAACAAAATCTGGCTCAATATTCATTTCTAAGTGGTCTGTTGGGGGTGTTGTACCTTCAATGTTTGCACTTGTAGTTGCAAGTGGTTTGTTATATTGGCGTAAAAGATTGAGTACAAATTCATTGTCCGGTATTCTTATTCCTACCGTATAATCAGATGTAGGGATAGGTACATTTCTTTTTGCATTAAAAATAATAGTTAGCCCACCGGGCCAGAATTTTTCCACAAGTCTTGTTGCAGTTATTGTAACTTTAGGTACATATTTTTTAAGTTTAGATTTGTCGCTAATAAAAAGGATAAGCGGTTTATCTAACGACCTTTGCTTTAGTTTATATATTCTATCTATTGCAATTTGATTATATGCATCACAGCCAATTCCATATACAGTATCTGTAGGAAATCCAATTATACCATCATGTTTAAGGACTTGTATTGCGCTTTCTATTAACTTAGTATTTTTATTCATTTTGTCGTTACTAATTGTACCACATTTTTCAAATTTGTCAATTTTTGTGAATGCTTTTTTATTTGACAAATAGAAGAAATTGACTTACATTATAAAATTATGGAAGTAGTTTTTATAGGTACAGGGTGTGGTGTCCCATCAAACCAAAGGAGCTCACCTTGTATATTAATACGAGTAGGAAAAGATAATTTATTGTTTGACACAGGACCGGGGAGCCTTAGAAAACTATTTGAAGCTGGCTTTACTTACAAAGATATCGGGTATCTCCTATACACTCATTTTCATGTAGACCATATTGCTGACCTTGCTCCGTTCCTTTTTGCGTCTAAATACACTGAAAATTTAAGAGAAAAAGATTTATATATTATAGGTCCCAAGGGAATTAAAAGATTTTATCAAAAATTGCTCAACCTTTATGGGGAGCAGATTCAGTCCTTACATTATAATGTAAAATTAATTGATGAGAATAAATTTTCTACTTCTAACTGGAAAATAAGCACAGTAAGCCTTCCACATACACCTGAATCCATAGGTTATAGAGTTACAGACCGAAGGAAGAGGGTAATAGTATACTCTGGAGATACTGAATACTCTGCTACTCTTGTTGAGCTTGCACGTGGTTCAGACCTCCTTATCCTTGAGTGCTCCTTTCCAGTCTCCACTCCCGGTCATCTTTATCCTGGACTTGCAGGTAGGATAGCAAAGGAAGCAGGGGCAAAACAGCTTATTCTTACACATCTTTATCCAATATGCGAACCATATGACTTGCTTTCACCTATTCGGGCAGAATTTAGTGGGAAGGTTGCTATAGCTCAAGACCTTATGAGAGTGAAAGTGTGACGCTGCTCATTGTATAGATTGAGAGTGTTGCGAATTAAATATATGTGGCATAAAAGTTAATTTTATACCAGGAGGAAAAATGTTCAAAAATATATGTTTGATAGCAGTTCTTAGTATTGTATATACTAAACTCTCTTTAGGAGACTGGACACTACCTGAGCCTGTAGCAGTGAGTCCAACCAACGACTTTGGAGTTACACTTACTTTGGATAATTCAAATCATATCTGGACAGCATGGTATACATTTTATGATGGAGAATATTTTGGTTCTATTGCTCCTGTTGTGACTTACTTCAATGGAGAATCTTGGGTTACTCCTGTACAAATGAGCCCCGCATTTGGGATTAATGAGTATTGGTTTGAACGAGTTAAGCCTGGGATAGCAAAAGATTATCTAAATAATATCTGGCTTTCTTGGGCACCTTATAGGGAAGCTGTCAAACAAGAATTTGGAGTGTGGACAAGCTATTATAATGGGTCTAACTGGAGTACTCCTTTAGGGATAAACGATTATGGTGAAGGGCGGGTTCCACTTGAATTTAACAAAGCTACCAATAAACTTGTCCTTGCTTTTGAAATTGGAGGGTACCAGAACATGACTAATTTTACTTCTCTTTATCTTACCTCATTTGATGGAGATACATGGTCTATACCTTGCTGTATTGCTCAGGGATGGAGTGATTATGTTTCAGGAAATTGGGAAACTTTTGGTAAAGCATCTTTAGCAAGCACTGGGTCTTTAATATGGGTGGGTTTTGAAGATTGGGGAAGATTTTATTATCCGGATTCCTCTTTTTTTCACGCTGTTTATGTAGGTTGCTCCAATCTGCAAAGTGGCAGTTTTGTCCCAGAGTGGAGTCACGATGGAGAGGAATGCGATATTACAAGTGATCCTTATGGAAATATTTGGGTGAGCTTTGTAGATAGTGGTGCGGTTTATACAGCATATAGAGATACCGCTGGCTTCTGGTCTATTATTCCATCTGTAATTCAGGGGGCAAACTTTTCTTCCATTACAGTAGATATAACAGGTCGAGTATGGCTCACCGTGAATTCTTCTAATGATATATGGGTAACTTATTGGACAGGGGTAGGATGGGCAGAACTTCAGCCTATTACTTCTGACACCGTTGAGGATTCTCATCCGGAGATAATTGGAGACGCTTCTGGAAGGATGTGGGTGTTATGGGAGAGAGGCGGTGATATTTATTATTCTACTTCATTTGAAGGTATTGAAGAATCCAATTTAATATCTACATACTCCGCCCCATTTTTGGCCCTATATCCTAACCCCGCCTCCTCTGAAGTGTGTATATCCTATTTAATTCCGAGTCTGGAAGGGTAGAGCTCAATGTCTATAATCTCGGAGGAAAGAAAATAAAGATGCTCATCTCCGATTTCTTTGATACAGGTGAGAGGAAAATCATTTGGGATACAAGAGATATATCTCAAGGTATTTACTTCTTAAAACTTAAGTTCAACGATACTTATGTTGTGAAGAAACTTCTGGTATTAAGATAGATTTGCAACCTTAGTTCTAAAGTCTTGGTTATCTTAGGTATTGACGAAGCTGGTAGAGGCCCTGTAGTGGGTCCGCTTGTAGTTTGTGGAGTTGTTTGTGCTGAAGAAGAGGCGAGTAGATTAAAAGAAGCAGGAGTGAGGGACTCCAAAACTCTCACTCGTGAGCAGAGAGAAAAACTTGTTCCAATTATTAAATCCATTATCCAAGAGTTCCGGATAATAAAGATTCCTCCCAATGAGATAGACAGGGAAAACTTAAATGAGGTTGAAATAAAAGCTATGTCAACTTTAATTCAGTGGGCTCGAGTTAGAAAAGTTATCCTTGATGTTCCTGCCAATACTAAAGGAATTAAAAAATATTGCAATAAGATAAAACAACTTATCCATGACTCAGAGGTTGAGATAATTGGAGAGCCACACGCTGATTCAACTTATCCTATAGTTAGTGCTGCAAGTATTTTAGCAAAAGTAGCAAGAGACTGGGAAATTGATGAATTACATAAAAAATATGGTGATTTTGGGTCAGGCTACCCGGCAGACCCCAAAACCAGAAAATTTGTCCAAGAATGGTATAAGACACCCGGAATAGTTAGAAGGAAGTGGCTGACTTGTGCAGAAATTCTTGTTACAACTGGCAAGATTATAGTTATAGGGGCACGGGATACGGGCAAGACTGAGTTTTGTAAAAAGCTTGTAAACCTGGGCTTAAATAGAGGGTATAAGGTAGGGGTTATGGATTTAGATATTGGCCAATCTCACATAGGAGCACCTGGGAGTTTAGGGTTTGGTATAGCCTACAAGAAAATAAGAGATTTAAGCCATATACCACCAACCATTGTTTATCCTGTAGGTACACTTTCACCTGCTGGGCATAGTGAAAAAATTCTTACTGGAATTAAATATATGCTACACAAAATTCCAGCCTCTATTAATTTCCTCGTAATTGATACAACAGGTTATGTAAATGGAATGGATGCTTTGAAATTAAAGATACAAAAGGTAAAACTTATAAATCCTGATAGGATTGTTTTCCTTGAGCGTAATACTGAACTTGACCAACTTGCAGTAGCATTGGGGCCGAGAGAGATTTATAGATTTTCCATCTCATCAAAAGTAAGCAAGAAATCAAAATCTAAAAGGAAGAAATTTGTTGACAGAAAGCTAAAATTTAACTATATTTAAAATCTAAAGGAGGTAGATTTATGAAACTTTTGCCTTTAAAGATGCCAGAGAAAATAGAAATCTTGGAACGGGCTAATAATTATGGTAAATTCTTCTTATCGCCACTTGAGAGAGGGTTTGGTATTACTATTGGAAATGCATTGAGGAGAGTCCTTTTATCGTCAATCCAAGGGTCTGCTATCTCAGCAGTAAAAATTGATGGAGTATTGCATGAATTTTCTACAATTCCTGGAGTTTATGAAGATGTTCCGGAAATTATTCTTAATTTAAAACGTGTAAGGATAAAACTATTAAATAAACTTGAAAAGAAATTTCTTCTTTCTATTAAGAAAAAAGGAATCGTAAAAGCTTCTAATATTAAGATAGACAACACCTGTAAGATAATAAATCCAGACCAACTTATACTAACTGTAACAGATGATATAAAGCCTTTCAATATAGAGCTCACAGTGACTTCTGGTAGAGGATATGTTCCTTCCGAGTTCTTAAAAAAAGATGATGCCCCAATTGGCACAATATTTATTGATGCATTTTATTCACCTGTAACAAAGGTAAATTATAAAGTAGGAAATACTCGTATAGAGAAGCGAACAGACTACGATACTCTGACTCTCGAAGTTTGGACAGATGGCGGGATTTCGCCTGAGTATGCAGTTGGTTTAAGCGCTTTAATTTTAAAAGAGCATATTAACCTATTTGAAAATTTGAGAAGAGAAGAGAAGATTGAAAGGATTAAAGAGATAGACGAAAAGGAGAAAGAGTTCCGCAAGATATTGGCAATAAAAATATCAGACCTTGAACTTTCTGTTAGGGCTTCTAATTGCCTAAAAAATGCTAAGATTGAAACTCTTGGCGACTTGGTTAAAAAAACGGAAGCCGAAATGCTTGAGTATCCAAATTTTGGAAGAAAATCACTTGCCGAGTTAGTCGATTTACTGAAAAAATATGGTCTTTCATTTGGTATGAGTTTATTAAAAGGTAATAAGAGAGAAAAATGAGGCATAATAAAAAAGTTCGTAAACTTGGTAGACCGAGAGATGCTCGGCGTGCCTTACTCTCAAATCTTGTTCGCTCAATCTTTACCCATTACGGAATTGTAACTACTCTTTCTAAGGCAAAGGAGGCAAGCAGATTAATTTCACGGCTGATAACTTTTGCTAAAATAGGAAGTACGTCTGCAAGAAGGGAAGTATTTGCACATTTACAAGATAAGAAAATTGTACAAAAACTATTTAACGACATTGCACCAAGATTTGCTGACCGAAAAGGAGGTTATACAAGGATTATCCGTCTTGGTCCAAGGAAAGGTGATGGTGCAAAGATGTCATTACTTGAACTAATAGGATTTGAAGGAGAACGCAAAAAGAAGCAAGAAGAGCTTGAAGAGAGACGTAAAGAACGTGAAGAAAAAGAATTAAGAGGTGTAGAATGAAGTACGTCTATTTCTTTGGTGATGGTAAAGCTGATGGAAGTGCAGAGTTCAGAGATTTACTTGGTGGTAAGGGGGCAGATTTACATGAAATGACCCGACTTGGTCTACCTGTGCCACCTGGGTTTACTATATGTACAGATGTGTGTAGATACTATTATGAGCATAATAAGACCTATCCGGATGGACTTAAAGAAGAAGTAAGCAACAACATCTCTAAAGTTGAAGAAGTAATAGGTAGAAAATTTGGTGACCCAGAGAATCCTCTACTATTTTCAGTCCGCTCAGGGGCAAAAGTCTCAATGCCAGGAATGATGGATACTGTTCTTAATATTGGATTAAATGACAGAACTGCATGTGGACTTATATCTCAGACAAAAAACACAAAGTTTGCCTACGATTGTGAGCGAAGATTAATTCAGATGTATGGGAGTGTGGTTTTGGGAGTTCCTCACGAAGAATTTGAAAAATTGCTTAGCGCTAAGAAGAGAGAAAAAAAAGTTTCACAAGATACAGAACTTACCTCGGAGGATTGGAATGCACTTATCATCCAGTATAAAAATCTCATTAAAAAATATACTCATCATGATTTTCCTTCTAATCCTTTAGAGCAACTTTGGGGAGCTATTGGGTCAGTTTTTGAATCCTGGAACAACAAAAGAGCTATTGAATACAGGAAGATACACGGGATTCCCGGTGATTGGGGAACTGCAGTAAATGTTCAAACAATGGTTTACGGTAATATGGGAGAGACATCGGGGACAGGCGTGGCGTTTACTCGTAATCCAGCTACAGGTGAGAATGTATTTTATGGTGAATGGCTTAGAAACGCACAAGGTGAGGATGTAGTTGCTGGAATAAGGACACCTCACCCAATAAATGTCTTGCAAAAAGGAGATAGTGAGCTACCTTCATTAGAAGAAGAAATGCCAAAAGTTTATTCTGAACTTCTTAATATAAGGGAAAAGCTTGAACGCCATTATCGTGATATCCAGGATATTGAATTTACAATAGAACAAGGCAAACTATGGATGCTACAGACAAGGAGGGGCAAGCGCACTCCACTCTCTGCAGTTAAGGTAGCAGTGGATATGGTTGAGGAAGGGTTAATTACTAAAGAAGAGGCAGTGCAGAGAGTTAACCCATCTGATATAGATTTTCTTCTCCACCCGATGATAGATCCAAATGCAAAACTTAATGTCCTTGCCCAGGGACTACCGGCTTCTCCGGGAGCTGCATCAGGCAGGATAGTCTTTAGTCCAGAAGATGCAGTTAAGGCGAAGGAGAGGAATGAACCTTCTATTCTTGTAAGATTTGAGACTTCACCTGAAGATATAGCAGGGATGGCAAGTTGTGAAGGTATACTAACACAGCGCGGTGGAATGACATCCCATGCAGCAGTTGTTGCCAGAGGGATGGGGAAGCCGTGTATAGTAGGGTGTGAGTCTATATCAATAGACTATCAACTTGAAGAGTTTAAAACAGGTCATGAAGTCATTAAGAAAGGCGATGTTATTACAATAGATGGTGGTACTGGAAGAGTGATTAAAGGTGATGTCCCAAAAGTACGTGCCTCTCTGAAAGGAGAATTTGGTAAATTACTTAGCTATGCGGATGAGGTGAGAAAATTAGGAGTAAGGGCAAACGCTGATACACCTGAGGATGCAAAGGTAGCACGCGAATTTGGTGCTGAAGGGATAGGACTATGCAGGACTGAGCATATGTTTTTTGGAAAAGACAGAATTAAAGCTATGAGAGAGATGATACTCGCTGATAATACTGAGCAGAGAAAACGAGCACTATCTAAACTTCTCCCAATGCAATGTGATGACTTCAAAGGTATATTTAAAGAGATGGATGGCTTACCAGTGATAATAAGGACACTTGACCCACCACTTCATGAATTTTTGCCGCACAAAGCTGAACAAATTAAAGAACTTGCTAATGAAATGAAAGTGTCTGAAGCCAAACTCAAAGAGAAAATTGCGAGCCTTTCAGAGCTCAATCCAATGCTTGGACATCGTGGGTGTAGGCTTGGTGTATCTTATCCTGAGATTACTGAAATGCAAGCACGTGCCATATTTGAGGCAGTATATGAAGTTAAAAACCAAGGTATAGAAGCTATACCTGAAATTATGATTCCTGTCTTATCAGAAGCGAAGGAGTTTGAAAATCAAAAAGAGATAGTAGATAGAGTAGCACATGAAGTTATGGAAAAATACGGTGTAAAATTCAAATACCTTGTTGGAACAATGATAGAAATACCGAGAGCCGCATTAACTGCAGACCAAATAGCAAAATCTGCCGATTTCTTCTCATATGGGACAAATGACTTAACTCAGACAACTTTTGGTTTTTCAAGAGATGATGTAGGTAAAATCCTTCCAGATTATATTAAAAAAGGCATATTAAAATACGACCCATTTCAACGCATAGATGAAGATGGAGTAGGTGTTCTTGTGCGTATAGGGATAGAACGAGGACGTTCTACAAAGCCAGACTTAGAAATAGGAATATGTGGAGAGCACGGAGGTGAGCCGCATTCAGTAGAATTTTGTCATCGTGTAGGTATGGATTATGTTAGCTGTTCCCCTTATCGTGTTCCTATAGCACGACTCGCAGCTGCACAAGCAGTATTGAGAGAAAAAAATAAAGGGGGAGAAGATGCGGAATAAAAAGTTCAGCATCTCTTTAAGTAATATATCTAAAACCATGTCTAAGATAGAAAGTTTCCCTAACACTCACCAAATCAAAAACTATAATCCAAGAAGTATTGAGTATATCTAAGAAAGCTAAGCGACAAAGATTTTAATCTTTCTGAATGACCAAAAAGATGAAATTTATTGTAATCAAAATTTCATCTCTTAATAATTATGGAGTTTCAAAAAGAACTTATAGAATATAAAAATCAGATAGATAGTGTGATTAAAGAGTACCTTGAAAAAGAAAGGGAGAGGGCGAGTTTGATTGATTCATCCAATGTCAAAATTATAGATTTTATAACAAATTTCTGTCTCCGTGGCGGTAAGCGTATACGACCAATTCTGTTTGTCAAAGGATATGAAGCTGTAGGTGGTAAAAATTTACCCGAGATTACACATACATCTATTTGTATGGAATTTCT
Source organism: bacterium (assembly GCA_030018315.1). Classification (NCBI taxonomy): domain Bacteria; species bacterium. Next base: position 32,885 of record JASEGA010000017.1, read on the forward strand.
TGAAACTTACCTTTTAATTCACGATGACATAATAGACCAAGATGCAATGAGACGAGGTGGTCCATCATTTCATAAGATGAGTGGTGGTTGGAAAAGGGATCCGCGCTTCGGTGTATCTTCTGCAATAATTGCTGGTGATATGCTCGGTAGTCTTAGTAGCAAGGTTATTATGGAAGCAAATTTTAGAGAAGACCTTAAATTGAGAGCATTAAAAGAATTTACTAACGCCGAAATTCGCTGTTTCCATGGTGAATTATACGATGTTATCCTTGAACACCAAAATGAAGTATGTGAAAAAGACTTCTTTAAAATGATAGACCTGAAAACTGCAAGTTATACTACACAAGCACCACTTATTATGGGTGCTATTTTAGGGAATGGTACTGATGTCCAAATTGAGACACTGAGAAAGTATGGTAAACTCTTAGGTGAAGCTTTCCAAATAATTGATGATATACTTGGAACATTTGGAGATAAAAACATAATTGGTAAGCCAGTAGATTCAGATATTAAACAAGGCAAAAAGACACTGTTGTTGATTTATGCATTTAAGTATGCTAAAAAAGAAGACAAAAACTTTCTGAAAATGGTATGCGGTAATAAAAAGTTGACGAAAAGTGAGTTACAGCGTGTAAAAAATATACTAATTAAAACCGGCTCATTAGCCTATTCACAGAATAAAGCACAAGAATTAGTAAATCAAGCAAAAGCTATTTTGAACCAAAATAATCTTAATTCTAAAACCAAAAACTTCTTAAATCAATTCTCAGATTTTATAATTAAAAGGGAACTTTAAACTATATATTTTATAGATGCAGGAATTATTAGAAAAGTTTATTGAGAGCCTAAAACTTGAAGGAGCATCTCCTCACACCATAAGGAGTTACAGGGTAGATATTGAGGAATTAGCAGACTTCCTGAAGCAAAAAACAGCAGAACATATAGGAAAGAGAGATATTAGGGATTTTCTTGCAAGTCTTGCACGCTATAGTTATGATAAGAGGTCGATTTCAAGAAAACTCTCTGCCATACGCTCATTTTTTAAATTTCTTGTAAAAAGAGGAATTATAGGGCAAAACCCATGTGTGGATCTACATGCTCCAAAACTTGAACGCAAGATTCCATCATTTTTGACTTTTGAAGCTGCAGAAAAACTTATGAAACTTACAGGACTTTCTAACAGAGATTCCGCTATTCTTGAGCTACTCTATGGGACAGGGATGAGAGCATCTGAACTAATTAAACTTAATATAGGAGACATCAACTTTATAAATGAGACTGTAAAAATATTTGGAAAACGAGAACGTGAGCGAATAATACCATTAACAAGAAAAGCAAGAGAGTCTTTACAAAGATATTTAGATGAACGAAGATTAACATCTCAATCTATTAGAGTTCAAGAGCCTCTATTTTTGAACAAAAATAGGAACCGCCTATCTCAGCGTAGTTTACAACGTATTGTAAACAAGTATATAAGGAAAGTAGCAGAACTCACCCGTACAAGCCCACACACCTTACGGCACACATTTGCTACCCACCTTCTTGATAGAGGGTGCGATTTACGAACAGTGCAGGAGTTGCTGGGGCACTCTTCTATTTCATCTACTCAAATCTATACTCATATAACCCCGGAGAGATTAAAGGAAGTCTACAAACAAGCTCATCCACGAGCATAATAAAAGTTAAAATGTACAGTTTAAAACTAAATCATGTAGGAGGAAACATGAAAGAATGCAATGTAGAATATAATAAAAGGAGATGCTCCTGTACTTATGAACCGTGCGATAAAAAAGGCATATGCTGTGAATGTATTAGTTATCACTGGAATAAAAGACAGCTACCGGGTTGTCTATTTCCACCCGAAGTAGAACGCACTTATGACCGTTCTATTAGAAGATTTATTGAAGCCTATAGCAAGTAAAAAATAAAGAAAGGAGGCATTGTTAAAATGGATTGGGGATTAAAGAATCGTATAGCACGAATAATTAAGCCAGATACTGGTCGAACTGTTATGTTAGCAGTAGACCATGGCTATTTCCTTGGCCCAACAAGTGGATTAGAAGTACCAAGTAAAACAATTGCACCACTATTTCCTTACGCTGATTCATTGATGCTTACGCGTGGAGTACTACGGACATCAGTAGATGCTAATGCTGATATTCCAATTGTTCTCAGAGTGTCTGGTGGGACAAGTATTCTTGATGACGATTTGTCAAACGAGGGTATTACTACTTCTATAAAAGAGGCTATCCGTCTTAATGTAGCTGGAGTGGCACTTTCTATTTTTGTAGGGTCGCCACATGAGAAAGAGACTTTGTTATCTCTTGCTAACTTGATTAATGAAGCTGAAGAATATGGGATCCCAGTTCTGGCAGTCACAGCCGTAGGTAAAGAGATGACACGAGATGCTCGCTATCTTAGTTTAGCTTGTCGCATTGCTGCTGAGCTCGGTGCACATATGGTGAAAACATACTATTGTGAAGAATTTGAAAAGGTTGTGGAGAGCTGTCCTGTTCCTATAGTTATTGCGGGTGGTAAGAAACTACCAGAGCGCGATGCTTTACAACTTGCATTTAACGCTGTTCAAAAAGGAGCTATTGGTGTAGATATGGGAAGAAATATATTCCAATCCGATTACCCTGTAGCAATGATAAGGGCAGTGCGTGAGATTGTCCATAAAAATGCATCTGCTGACAAAGCTTTTGACTTGTTCAATAACATTAAAAGTGGTAAAAAGTAGCCTATGAGATTAGTGTATATCCGTGTTCATATCAGTGTTTATCTGTGTTACTATGCGTGTAGCAATGTATTACAACAATAAGGATGTAAGATTAGAGGAGATGCCAGTCCCAAAAATTGGCCCAGATGAGTTATTGGTAAAAGTAACAGCAAGTGGAATCTGTGGTAGTGATGTGATGGAGTGGTATCGTGTCAAAAAGGCACCATTGGTACTTGGGCATGAAATTGCAGGAGAGGTTGTTAAAATTGGAAGAGATGTGAAGAATTACAAAGTTGGTGATAGAGTCTTTGTCTCACATCATGTTCCTTGTAACAAATGCCATTACTGTTTGAAGGGTTATCATACTGTATGTGATACTTTACGGTCAACAAATTTTGACCCCGGTGGCTTTGCTGAATATATACGGGTGCCAAAAATAAATGTGGACTACGGTGTGTATCTTTTACCTGATGGGATGTCTTTTGAAGAAGGCACATTTATAGAGCCATTGGGATGTGTTGTGCGTGGTCAAAGAATAGCAAAAGTTAAACAGGGAGACACTATACTTGTTATAGGGAGTGGTATTTCTGGATTACTCCATATACAATTAGCTCACGAATTGGGAGCAAAGCGAGTGATTGTTACAGATATAAATGAATATCGACTTAAGGTGGCAAAAAAATTTGGAGCAGATGCTGTAGTAAATGCTAAAGATGATGTACCGATGCGAGTGTATAATGTTAATGAAAATAGACTCGTCGATGTTGTTATTGTTTGTGCAGGTGCCATTTCTGCCTTTGCTCAAGCATTGAAATGTGCAGACCGTGGCGGTACAATCTTGCTGTTTGCACCGCCAGAACCGGGCGTCAATCTCAGCATACCTGGTTGGGAGTTTTGGAGAGACCAGATAAAATTAATATCTACATATGCTGCTAGCTCTCAGGATATTACCACTGCAATAGAATTAATTTCAACCCATAAAGTATGCGTGCAAGAAATGATAACACATAGGTTAAGTTTGGCAGAGGCAGGACTTGGCTTTAAACTTGTCGCTAAAGCTAATGAATCTATAAAAGTAATTATTAAACCACAGAAGTAATTGGTTAAATGGTGACTGGTTAAATAATAGAGAGAAACTATTTAACCGTTTAAACCAAGATGGTAGTTATTGTTCATGGTGGGGCAGGTAAAATAGAGAATATGGTAAAAAGGAGGAAAGCGATTATTGAAATTTGTAAACTTGGCTATGGAATTCTTAAAAATGGAGGAACAGCCATTGATGCAGTTGAGCGTGTGATAGTTGAACTTGAAGATAATCCATTTTTTAATGCCGGAACAGGTGCCGTTTTAAATATTGAAGGAGAGGCAGAACTTGACGCCGCTATTATGATGGATGATATGGCATGTGGAGCAGTTGCTTGTATAAAGAAAGTGAAGAATCCAATACTCGTTGCAAGGAAAGTGATGGAAGAGACAGACCATGTTATGTTGGTGGGAGATGGAGCTACGCGGTTTGCAAGGCTTACAGGCTTTCCACCGTATAATCCTGTGACCGCAAGAAGAAAAAAGATGCTCCAAAAAGGACTCAAAGAGTTGAAAGAAGGTAAAACACCGCACTATCTCTCAAAGATAAGAAAATTTATACAAAAGTTCGGAACTGTTGGAGCCTGTGCAATTGATAAAGAAGGGAAACTTGCATCAGCTACAAGCACAGGAGGGACGTTTATGCGTCTTCCGGGCAGGGTAGGAGATACCCCCCTAATAGGGGCAGGTACTTACGCATGCGAATGGGGGGCAGTCTCATGTACAGGCCATGGTGAATGTATTATTAAGCTATGTCTTGCAAAAACAACATGTGATGCAATGAAATCAATGAATGCTCAAAAGGCAATAAATTTAGCATTAAAGATTGCCGGAAAGCACGGTTGTGAATGTGGACTAATTGGGATAGATAAAAGAGGAGGGGTAGGATTCGGATTTAACACAGATGAAATGATTTGGACTTATATTAAAAATGGAGAATCAAAGCATTTTTGATGAATAAAAAAACTTGGTTTATAGGAATATTGATTGTTATTGGAATTCTGGGATTTGCTCTTGGCAGGAAAAGAGAATTCAAAGAGACAAGATTTATGATGGATACAGTCTGTGATATAAAAGTAGTAGCAAGACTACGGCCCAAAAAGGCAATAAATGCAGCTTTTAATGTTATGCGTAAAATAGATAGTCTTGCAAGCTTTGAGGGCTCCGGAGATATTGCAAGAATAAATCAAGGCGAAAATATTACTGTCTCACCAGAGGTGCTTGAAATTATAAAAGATGGTATACAAATAGGAGAGCTAACTCATGGTGCTTTTGATATAACAATTAGACCGTTAGTGGAATTATGGGGCGATTTCAAGGTCAAGAAAATACCGAATAAGGAGGAGATAGAAAAGAGGTTGCCTTTAGTAAACTATAAAGAAGTTACAATTGACTATAAAGATAGAAAGATAAAATTTATGAATATGGAGATGAAACTTGACCTTTCTGGTATTGCAAAAGGTTACGCAGTGGATTGTGCAGTTAAGACCTTAAAATCAATGGGCATAAAAGCGGGCATTGTAAACGCAGGTGGCGATGTAAAGGTATTTGGAGATAGGATATGGAGGGTAGGGGTTAAAAATCCGAGAGGTTCCGGTATTATAAAAGTATTAAAGCTAAAAAATCAGGCTGTAGCTACATCTGGGGACTATGAAAAGTACTTTATACTTGATGGAATAAGATATCATCATATATTAAATCCGCACACTGGATGGCCTGCTACCCAGTGTGCTTCAGTGACCATAATTTCTGAAAACGCATGGTTTGCAGATGCAACTGCAACTGGAGTTTTTGTACTTGAACCCAATAAAGGAATTGTTCTTTTAGACTCATTACAAATTCCAGGTATTATAATAACACCCGACTTAAAGTTTATAGAATCCAAATCAATCTCCTCATTTATATCAAAGTAGCCGTAAAAGGTATTGCACTACTTATACCCTTTCTTTATTCTTTTATTCTAACACTTTCCCGCAATGAGAGCATTTCCACTTAATTTTGCCATCTCCTTTAATAACATTTAGATTTAGTTTAACAGGAACCATTTTACCATCTTTACAGAATGGACATTGGAAAGTGAAAGCACTGAAATTTTTTAGCTCTACTGCAAATTCTTGTGGCAAATTAGTGCTTATATTTCCATCTAACACAAATTTAGCTGGCACACTTGTGTTAATGTCAGCATTAAACTTAGTAGGCATATCAACTGTAATACGACCATCAAATTCTTTTGGAAACCTAACCTGTGCAAGCTCTCCTTTAAGTTCAACCGATATTTTGTCCGGGAATACAACTTTTAGTTCAACCCCTTTACGAAAGAACCCATAAATCATAATCAAACTGGTTACCAAAAGACCACCAATGAATGCTAATATTCCTATCCACAAGTGTTTCATAGATTCTCTTACTACCTGCGACTACTTTCTTTCACCAAATATTCCTCTTCCAATTCGTACCATATTTGAGCCCTCTTCAATTGCAATCTCATAATCGTCAGTCATTCCCATTGATAGCCATTGCATAGAGACTTTTGGGATATTCTCATCTTCTATTTTATCTTTAAGTGCCCTTAAAAGTTTAAAACTTGGTCTCGGGTCTTGATTTAATGGCCCAATCGTCATGAGTCCCTGAATTACTATGTTTGGGAGGTTAGATATTTTTCTTATAGAAGTGATTACTTGGTCGGGATTAAATCCATATTTTGTAGACTCACCTGAAGTATTTACTTCAATTAACACTGGTATAGGTTTGCAAGCTCTTTTGTTAATCTCTTCTGCTAAATGTAAAGTATCAAGTGATTGAATCATTGCGAAAATATCAAGTGCTTTATTTATCTTATTTGTTTGTAAATGACCAATCATATGCCACTCAGCATTGGATTTGACAGCATAATACTTTTTAAGTGCATCTTGAACTACATTTTCACCAATTATCCTGATTCCGCACTCAATTGCCTCTTCTATTCTTTCAGGTGTAACCCCTTTAGAGGCACACACAATTACAACTGAAGCTGGGTTTCTCCCTGCTCTTTTTGCCGCTTTATCAATTTTTTCTCTAATCCTCTCTATATTTTCACCAATCATTGTGGACTCCGGATATTGATATGAACCTATAGATTGTAGATTAGAGTAGGGACACGGCACGCTGTGTCCCCACAATTATTACCAATATTTTATGGAGGCGGCGGGAGTTGAACCCGCGTCCAAAGGTAACTCAGTAAAGGTATCTACATGCTTATCCTTGTTTTTAATCTCATCCCCCAAACTCCACAAGGCAGGATTTTGAAGAACCAGGCTCTTGTAATTCTCGTCCTCTTTCCCAAAAGCCAAACAGAAAGAAGACTATCCCTTATATCGGCACCCTTCTAAACCCTAAGGGCAAAGTTTAGAGGATGGAGCCACAATTATGCAGCTCTTGCAGCGAAAGATTCGCCAAATATGACTTACTTGGTTTTAACGAGCCCCAAGCTACTCGGTATGCAACCTTTATTGGTTTACCCCTGTCGAACCCTTTCGCCCCCATAATATAAATATATTTCAAATTTGTAAAATGTCAAGACTTAAATTGTAATTACAGAGAGAAAAAGCTATATTATATATAATTTAGAAAAGTAATTTCTTTATAGCTTCAAGTGATTTAATAGCTCTTTCTTTTGGACGCACTTCTATAATGAAATAAGGATTTACTTCCTTTAGTATTTCAAAATAGTGGTTAAAGTCAACTGTTCCTGTCCCCGGGATACCATGCTCATCCCAACCACCATGATTATCATGTAAATGGACCTCTTTTACTTTATTAAGATACTTCAGGAAAAATTTTTCTTCTAACACCTTGCCTTTATCCTCTATTCTATTTGTATGAGCAATATCCCATGTCAGCCATAAATTTTGTGTGTCAAGCAGTTCTTCCAAAACCTTATGCGAGATCTCATATCTAAATCCTGCTGTATTTTCAATACATACTGGCACTCTATCTTTCGAATATTCTGCAAGTTCTATAAGAGCATACTTTAGGGTAGTCTCGTATTGTTGGGGTATAATTTCATGGATATAAATCATTTTACCGTCCACACTGATTAGGAAAGTTGAACCAAGATGTAAGGTAACTGTTTTAGCGTTAATATCGGTACCAAAGTTTATAATTTCACAGAGTCTCTTAAGAGTCCCATTTAATGCTTTCTTATGTAGGTTAAACAAAGATAAACCTTCAGGTGCGTGAAGCAATATTGGAAATTCATAATCTCTAATCCTTTTTCTTTGGATAGCAGAGTAATTTTCTGGGAAAAAAGATGGATTTGTTTGGTTTAATTCAACACATGTAAATCCATATTTTATACCAAATTCAATAGCCTCAAATGCATCTTCAAAATCAAACAGTGCCTGATAACCTATTCTTTTTTCCACAGGATCATTCGGAAATATTTTTTTCACCTGCTAAATACTCCTTTTCCCAATACTTATTAGTTAGCTTTTTGACTTCTTCTCCATATTTAATAAGCCCAGTTCTATAACCTACATCTTCAATTGCAAGTTGTGCCTCTTCATTTACAGGGTGAGCGTTGGTTGATTTAAGAATTTCATATAACTCACCGTAATGGTCTCTTATAGGACATGGACAAAAGAGGTTATTTACCTTATCAGGTGGCTGCTCGTATCCATATTTTGCTTGCCATTTTCTTATTGATTTAAATAATTTTGAGTTTATCACTGTATCAAGGTTACCACCATTTTTATATACATCTACCATATTATGGACTGAATACGGTATAAAAACGCACGGCATCACATTTCCATCCCAATCAATATAAAAATATCCACCCCCTCTTGCTGCACATATACAACCATCAGATGAGGTTCCAGAATTCCAGAAGTCAACAAGAAATATTTGTCTATCCCGTACTAATTTCCATTCCTTATGCATCAAATCTACTCTTTGCTCAGCGGTAGGCAATAGCTCTAAGTTAAAACCTCTCCCAATTGGCATATAGTGAAATACCCATCCATATATTGCACCTTGTTCTTTAAAATAAAAATCTAAAAACTCTTTAGATACAATTAAATCCGCATTCTTGTTTGTAACAGTTATAGATATACCAAACGGGATTCCTTCTTCTCGTAAGTTTTTCATAGCAGACACAACCTTTTTAAATACTCCATTGCCACGTCTTTCGTCTGTTTCTTTTTTCAAACCTTCAACTGAAATAGCTGGTGTAATGTTTCCTAAATCTGCAAGCCTATGTGCCATAGGTTTATCAATAAGTATCGCATTTGTATACATAAGGAAAAAGCAGTCCGAATGGTGTTCAGCAATATCAAGGAAGCTCTTACCTTCACTCCTATAAATTAACGGCTCACCCCCTGATATGACAAAAAAATTTATCCCCCACGCAGATTTTGCATCTGTAATTACTTGGTCAAACACAGAAAATTGGAGTTTACCTAAATTTTCAGATGCTGCCGCATAACAGCCGATACATTTTAAATTACAAGCTCCAGTAGGAGATATAGTGATAAACATTGGTGGTTTAAACCCATGGCGGCGGATGAAGTTGCGTCTCTTATAAAAACCGCCCAAAAACACATTTCCTAAAAAAACGGAGAGTAACCCTTGTGCCGCCTTTCTTGATATATGTCCTCTTTCAAACGCTTTTGCCACAGATGAAAGAAGAGCCTTACCCATCATATATTTATCATCCTGAACCCTTATTGGACGGTTATCTGGATTTGCAACAATTAAGTCTCTGTATATTCTTTGCTCTACCTGATGCAGTAAAAACTTTCTTATGGTTGGGATATGAATAGCTGTACCACTAACTTTTGTAAACAAATTCAATGGTAAAGATTTAACAAAGGTCACTTTACTTCCTCCTTTATAAGCTCACCAAGCCTTTGTATGCCTTTATCTATCAATTCAAGTGTTGGGTATGAAAAATTTAGCCTCATAGTGTTCTTTCCGGAGCCATCGTAATAAAAAGAAGTACCTGCCACATAAGCCACATTCTTCTCAATTGCCTTAGGCAAGAGTGCCTCTGCATCCATGTATCGTGGTAGTATTACCCACAAGAAAAGCCCGCCATCCGGCCTTGTCCATTTAAGATTTTGAAGACTTGGCATATATTTATTAAGAGTATTAAGCATGCATTCCCTCTTTTCTCTATACTTAACAACAAGCTTTTTGATATGCTCGTCGAGTACATCTCTTCTAAGTATTTCATGAACAATTGCCTGAGTAAATGGTGAAGTACATAGGTCTGTTCCCTGTTTAGCAACAACAAGTTGGTTTATGGTTCTCCAGTCTCCAAGTATATATCCAAGTCTTATCCCAGGGCAGAGAATCTTACTAAATGTGAAAAGTGTTATGACTCTACCCTTTGGAGCAAGTGCAAATAAGGAAGGGATTGACTCCCTATAAAATCTTAATTCTCTATATGGGGTATCTTCTAAGATTAAGAAGTCGTATTTTTCCGCCACTTCAATTAATTGTTTCCTTTTTTCAAGTGTCATTACTGACCCATCAGGATTCTGGAAATCGGGAACAACATAAATAAATTTAACCAACCGTTGTGTCCTTCCCAGTTTCTTTAACTTTTCTGGAATTATGTCAACTACTATTCCATCAATATCCACCGGTATTCCTATGAATCTTGCCCCATAACAATTAAATGCCTGGAGCCCACCAAGGTAAGTTGGCATTCCTACTATTACAATGTCTCCGGGATCTACAAATATTTTGGACACAAGGTCTAACCCCTGTTGTGAAGCAGTAATTATAAGTATTTCATCTTCGTTGACTTCTATATTTTCTTTTCTTTTTAACCGCTTAATTATTTCTTCTTTCAGCCCTTGGTGTCCCTCAGTAGGTCCATATTGGAGTATTTTTTTACCTTCTTTTTCTAATACAGTTTTAGTAGCATCTTCAACAATATCAATGGGAAACAGTGATGGGTCTGGCATTCCACCAGCAAAATATATTATATCAGGTCTTGTAACGAGTTTTAGTAATTCCCTTATTGTAGAACGCTTCATTGTCATAGCCCTTACAGAGAGTCTGTCTTCAAAAAACTTAAACATTTTCCCTCCTTCTCATAGAAAACTTTATTCTAAATTTTAAAATTTTGCAAGTAATTTTTTATTTTATGTTATTAATTCGTCAAGATGTTAAATTTTTATTACATCAAAATGTTAAAATTTT
>JASEGA010000018.1 GCA_030018315.1 bacterium
GATACCAGGACAGCCTCTTCATACAGTTATCTCTTACTATATAAAAGCAAAAGATGTATTAGGAAATACAAAGACGACACCAGAATATACATTCCGTATAGAGCCTACTTATGAATTCTCTACCATTATATGTAATGCTTACAATGTGTTCATAACTACCAATGATGAGATTATAACCATCAAGCCAGATACACTTGATTGCGGGATTCCTGATAAGAAGAAAGAAATAAGCTTTATTATTAATAAAACTGGCACACTTGGTTGGAGTGAGATTGTGGTTCCTTGGGATCTACTACATGGGAATTCGGTGCTTGGTGGGTTCGTAGTGAAGCTTAATGATATTTCTGTAAACTGTGAGATTACAGAATTCCCGGGACACTTTACCAAAATATATTTTACTTATGAAGATGGTGGCTATGTTACAATTTGTGCACCTATCTGTGTCGGTGATGTAAATGAAGATGGAAAGATTGATATGAAAGATATCCGTGAAGTAGCTAAGCGATTTGGAGATACACCATGGTACTCAAACGCAGGTGTGCCATGGCTTCCGCGTGCTGATATAGATAAAAATAAAAAGATAGATATGAAAGATATAAGATTTGTAGCAAAGCTCTTTGGCCTCACAAAGGAAAGTGATATACTTGCACTCTTAGAAGATATCGTAGGCCATCCAATAGCGCCACCAGTGCTTACTTTGTATCAGAACTTTCCTAATCCATTCTCATCTGGTACTTTAATAAGGTATGGAGTACCAAGAAATGGAAGGGTATCGCTTAAGGTGTATAACTCTGCTGGTCAAATAGTAGAAACAATTGTTGATGAAGAGAAGCTACCTGGATATTACTCGGTGGGTTGGAGTTCCGAAAAAATGCCTGATGGTATCTATTTCTTACGACTTGAGACTCAGGATAGGGTTATCACCAAAAAGATGATATTGGTGAAGTAAAAGGCATCTCGTTGAGATAGGTGAACAGGGGAGGTTGAAAAATCCTTCCTGCTCACCTTTTTATTTAAACTCTGCTAAATCGGAACCTTTCCATATATGAGGTGAAGCTGATAGGATAAGCTTCACTATTCCTAATCTTTATATAAAATATTGTTTTTATTTTTCCTAAATTGTAAGAGAGTATACCGGGATGATAGAGGCTTTCCAGCAGGCATTTATTTTGTAAAGTTTGTAGCCGTAAATTTTAAAGCAACTGAGAAACTGATTTTGATGCAGTTAGTACTTAGTTAACTCCGGTATTTCAGTGTTCTGTTACACCTGTGAAATTCCAGTTCTCTACTTTTATTGCCGGTACCATTGAGCCATATAAAAATGGTAGCCCATAGTGCTCACCACTCGCAATAAGTATAGGTTGTGAGATTTCGGATACATTTGACAAAGCTTCTAATATACTTTGGGTAAATCGGAGATTTTTTAAAGGCTTTGATAGCTTACCATTTTCAATTAAATAAGTACCATCCCTTGTCATACCTGTTATTGTTAGGGTCATTGGGTCTATGACATTTGTATAGTGAAATCTTGTTACAAGTATACCTTTTTTTGTAGACTTAATCATATCTTCAAGGGTTGAACCGCCACCCCCCATAAATAAATTAGATGGTACAGGTCCTATTGTAGTGCTTCCAGTTGAGTGGCCTGTAGACTCTTTACCAGCTTTTTTAGCAGTGGTAAGGTCGTAAACTAAGCCAGTGGCTACACCGTTTTCAATTAGAGATACCCTTGTTTTTGGTACGCCCTCAAAATCAAATGGAAACGCAAATCCAATTGGGTCAAGTCCATCATCCCATATTGTTATATTCTCACCTACTACTTTTTTACCTAATTTGCCACATAAAGGACTTCTACCTTCCTGGTATCTAAGTGCATTGAATCCAAAATAAGCAAGATAAGATAAAAGGTCGGCAACAGCAAGCTCTTCCATTATGACTTCGTATTTTCCACATTCAATTTTGGACGGATTTTGAGCCAGTTTTGCCTTTGTTATAGCTTTATCTGCGACACTTTCATAATCTATTTTGTTTATATCCCTTGAACCTGCTTGGGCATAACCAGAACCAGAGTTTCCTATAATTATTGTATTCAAGAAGGCTGATGTGCTCAAGTTATAAACAAATAGATGATTTGAGTTTGCAATACATATTTCTAATACATCTGTAGATAAACTACCAAAAGATTGTAAATCTTGTGCCCTACGGATGATTGACTTACAGACTTTTGCCATCTTTTGAGGCGTTAACTCTTTAGTTGATGAAATGAAGCTTTCTACTTCTATAATTGATTTTGGCCCCGGAAAGCATGGAAAGTCTTCATTTTTTGGGCTTATTTTTGATACCTCTTGTGCTTTATCTATTATAGCCTCTATTGTATCAGGACGGTTTGTGATGGCTTCACCAATACGATTTTCATTTACACACTTTACTCCTATAAATATATTTTCTTCACTCATATTTTGATGTATGTATGAATTTGCAAATCTTGTAAGTTTTGAATCCCAAGTGTAAATAGAGACTTGGGTTGATTCAGCTTTAGAATATGTTAGAGCCCTATTTACAAGCTCCCTTAATGCTTTTTCACCCCACATATATTACTATGTTATTCTATATTGCAAAGAATGTCAAGGATAAAAATTCAAATACAAGCCATAGATTTCATTGCGTAGAAAGAATATTTTAATCTGTGCAACCTGTGCTTTCTTTTTACTTGACATTTGTGAACTCTTGCATATGATTAAACTATGGTTTTAGAATTGGTATTTTTAATAATGAGTTTTGGTCAACTAAATGTTGCTCACACTGAAATTACCGACTCTCTTGTAAGATATTATTTAGAAACGGGTGAACTAAAAAAGGTAGATGAACTTTCTAATGAAATCAACGATAATTTCTTACTCGGTGAGCTTGCTTATTTTAGTCACAAATTTGACAAAGCCATCAAATTCTACTCCCTGGTGCCGTTAGATTCTGAGGATGCAAATGATGCAATTTATCGGATAATTTTTATTAAAGAAAATAAGAATGCAGAGCTACAAGATTATGTGACCGCAGAACTATTTGGTAGACAAAAGAAATGGGACAAGGGGATTGAAATTTTAAAAAAGATGAAGGAGAATAAATCAACAATTGCTCCTTCAGCTTCAATTCTTTTAGCAAACTTTATTGAACAAAAAGGCGACCTTAATGGAGCACTTAAAGAGTATCAAAATTTTATAAATAGATTTGATACAAATGTCATTGCAAACGATAGAGAAGCAATCTTGCCACAGATTTTATTAAAGATGGGCAAAATTTATACTACACTGGGAAGAATAAAAGAAGCTAGTGAATCATATCGACAGATTTTACTTAAGTACCCAAAATCATGTGTTGCTCCTATCGCTAGAGAGAGACTTGAGAACTTATGATTCTATTTTTTTATATTATTGGGACACTACTCCTTATACCAATGGATTTAACTCAAGCTGACCATTTACGGGCTTATGGTATAGCTTACTATGCACTTGAGAAGACGATAAAAGTGGAGTGGCTACTTAACTATAAAGGAGGCTCATTCTTGATGAGTTATAATCCTGAAATTGAAGAGCTCTGTAAAATAAGGGGTGTAAATTATAAAATTTTAGATGAACCTACAGTTCAAAGCATATATAACACAATAGAGATAGAGAATATGGAGAGGATAGAGCTTACTGTTGCCCCTAGGGTAGCTGTTTATGTACCACCAGATAATTCACCGTGGGATGATGCGGTGAGAATAGCACTTGAGTATGCTAAAGTACCTTATGATAAAGTATGGGATGAAGAGGTACTTGGGGGGGCACTTTCAAATTATGATTGGCTACATTTACACCACGAAGATTTTACTGGTCAATATGGTAAATTTTATGGTAGCTTCCGGAATGCACAATGGTTCAAGGAAGAGGTTAGAGTTAACGAACTTATGGCAAAGAAGCTTGGATTTAAAAAAGTATGGCAACTAAAACATCAGGTAGCTAAGAAAATAAGAGAGTATGTGAATAATGGTGGCTTTTTATTTGCTATGTGCTCAGCTACTGAGACAATTGATATTGCTATTTCTGCATACGGAATTGATATAGTGCCTTTACTTGATGGAGACGGATTTGAAGAAAACTGTCAAGATAAGCTTAATTTTGAAAGTACTTTTGCATTTAAAGATTTTGAAGTAGACCTTAATCCAATGATGTACAGACATTCAAGTATAGATGTGACTAATGAGGCGCGGGCAAGGGGTGAGAATGTGAATTTTGAGCTCTTCAACTTTTCTGCCAAATATGACCCTATTCCTACTCTTTTAACTCAGAATCATACAAGAGTTATAAAAGAATTTTTGGGCCAAACTACAGGATTTAGGCGAAATTTGATTAAGGAGGGTATAGTAATATTAGGAGATATAAAAGGAACAGAGGAAGTTAAGTACTTATACGGTGATTATGGCAAAGGGTTTTTTACATTTTATGGCGGCCATGACCCAGAAGATTACGCTCATCTTGTGGGTGACCCACCAACGAGGCTTGAGTTGTATCCTAATTCGCCAGGTTATAGGTTGATTTTAGATAACCTGCTATTCCCAGCCGCTAAATCAAAACGGCTAAAGACATAAAATTCTACTTAACCTTTATTACTCCTCCACCATTTCTAATTGATTCTTCTGCAAGTTCCAAATATTTAATGACCTTGATTCCTGAACTGCCATCAGTTTTTGGCGTCTCTTTATACTCGACGCACCTTATAAAATGACTTATTTCAGCCTTGAGTGGCTCAACACTGGATAAAACTGGTGCAGTTATATCACTAGTCCGATAAGATAATTGGAATTCACCAAAATTCATAGGTTCAGGCACTAAGACTCCCATATCAAATATTCGCACTTTTTCAGATAAGTTTGTATCATCATAAACTATCATTTTTTTAGATCCCACAATTACAGTATTTCTTAGTTTGCTGGGTGCTAACCATGAAACATGTATATTAACAAGGATATCTGATGGAAATGTTAGCGTCAGGAATGCTACATCCGGCTTATCTTTTATTACAGAGCCCTTTCCAACTGCCTGGATTGAAAGGGGCTCTTCATTAAGCCAATAAAAAATCATAGAAAGGTCATGCGATGCGAGGTCCCATATTACCGATTCATCCTTTCTGTGTATTCCCAGATTTACGCGAGTAGACGAAATATAGTAAATATCACCTATCTCTCTTTTCTCTAATAATTCCTTAATTTTTATTACAGCAGACGCGTATTCAAGGATATGTCCTACCATTAGAGTAACATTGTTTTGGGTTGCTAGACGCACAAGCTCATTGCCTTCATTAACAGAGCTTACGAATGGCTTTTCAACAAATATAGATTTGCCTGCTTCTATACCTTTCTTTGCTAATAGATAATGAGAAGATAAAGGGGTTGCTATAAATACAGCTTGGATTGATGCATCACTAAATATTTCGTCACTATATTTGGTTACCTTAATTTCGGGATAACGAGCGACAATGTTTTTAAGCCTGTCTTCATTTATATCACAACAATATTTTAGTGTGCAATTTGGGTGTTCATGTAATATTCTTACAATGTTAGGTCCCCAGTAACCGCACCCAATAACAGCAGTTGTTATCATATTTTGTTACTATTTAGCTATCCAATCTCTAAATTTATCACTAAAAATAAAAATGTAAATGAAAAATGAGAATGGCAGAGAAATTGTGTACTCCGTAATTTACACAAAATTACTGACATAACCTCTTCTACTGTTTTACTTTTAGACTATTAGACTTTTAGTCTATTTATTTTGATTTTTGCTTTTTTAATTTTTAACTTTCACTTAATACGCTCCTTTTAGGGACAGTACCATTGGAATTGTGCGTAATAGGATTTTTAAGTCTGTCAACAGAGATTTGTTTGTTGCATAATAAAGGTCTAGAACTACCATATCATTGAAGGGGATAAGACTTCTACCCATTACTTGCCAGAGGCCTGTTATTCCTGGTTTTGTGCACAAGCGGGCTTTATGCCAGTCTTCATATAACTCAACTTCGTAAGGAATTGGAGGACGAGGACCTACTAAACTCATTTCGCCTCGTAGCACATTTATAAGTTGGGGCAGCTCGTCTATTGATAGGATTCTGAGCCATCTTCCAATTGGTGTTACCCTTGGATCATTTGTTAGCTTGTATACTTTCCTGCCTGACGGCAAGAGAGGTTGTCTGTCATTGCGAGCCACACCTATACTGTCATTGCAAGCGATAGCGAAGCAATCTATACCAAGGTCATTTTGGAGTTGGTCTTTTATAAATTTCTCAATGTAATTATAATGGATTTTTGGTTCATTTGAGGCTTCCATAGTTCTAAACTTGTAAAAATTAAATGTCTTACCAATCCCATTAACCCGGACTTGACGAAATATGACAGGCCCCTTTGAACTTAACTTTGTTAGAATAGAACTAATAAGGAAGAGAGGTGCAGTTCCAATAATAGCTAATACCCCAATAAAAATATCCATCACTCTTTTTAATAGATAATCTGCTTTTTGATATTTTTTAAAGATGAGATAGCCATTTTTTATAAGTTTTGAGAATAATTTATCTGTTTTCACATATACATCTACAAAATCTACGTATCTCAAAACAATGTTTACAATATCTTTTGCACATAAGTTTGGGATATCTATTTTTACCATGTTAATTCCAGGTGGTAAATCTCTATTTAAATCTTCAACCCTATTTATCACAAGTTCCATTGGATTTCATATTACAAAATTAATTAGCTTGTTTTTGACAAATATAGTTTTTTTAATCTCCCTATTTTTAATACTTTCTGCTATTTTAGGAATTTGAATAGCTTGTAATCTTGCTTCCTCTTCTTCAATATCACAAAATGCAGTAAACTTGGCTCTCAATTTGCCATTAATTTCAACAAGTATTGTGATTTTTTCTTCTTCAATTTCTTCCCACTCAGGCCATTTAGATTTAAATACAGAGCCAGTATTTCCAAGATCACTCCATAACTCATCAGCTATGTGTGGCGCAAATGGCGCAAGTAATTGAACAAAAACTTGAAGTGAATAACCAAAACAAGGGTCTTCTTTTGATTTGTAAAGTTTATTTAAAAACTCCATAAGTGATGCAATAGCTGTATTGTGGCTAAAGGTTTCGATATCTTTAGTTACTTTTTTAATTGTATAATTTAGACTGCGATAAAGGGGAGTAGCCTCTTTTTGTACTATTTTAGGGATATTTCTGTTTTCATGTATTAGATTATATACTCTTTTGAGGAATCTACTTGCACCTGCTACTCCAGCTTCTGTCCAGACTGCATCTTTATCAGGTGGACCTATAAAAAGGATTGTTATTCTGCTTGTATCAGCACCCCATCTCTTTACAAAAGGACCAACAGGAACTGCATTTCCTCTGGATTTTGACATTACATTTCCATTTCTATCCATTATCATGCCATGAGTGAACAATCTAATGCAGGGTTCATCTTGGGGTAACAACCCCTCATCATAAAGAAATTTAGTTATAAAGCGGAAGTAAATAAGATGACCTGTCGCATGTTCAATGCCTCCGATATACTCGTCTATAGGGAACCAGGTTTTAACACTTGTTTGGGAGAATGGCTCAGTTTCATTCTTTGGGTCTAAATATCGTAAATAATACCAGGACGAATCTACGAATGTATCCATAGTATCTGAGTCTCTCTCCGCTACCTTACCACAATTTGGACAACTTGATTTAATAAACTCGGTAGCTGAAGCTAACGGCGATTTACCTTTTGGAGTGAAATCTACTCTTTCAGGTAATCGGACTGGCAAGTCTTTATAAGGAACAGGGACTACACCGCACTTATTACAGTGGATCATGGGGATAGGAGTTCCCCAATAACGCTGACGCGAGATGAGCCAATCTTTAAGTCTATAATTCAACTTAGACCTTCCAATTCCTTTTTTTTCTACATAAGCCTTTATTCTAAGAATTGCTTCCTGTGAATCTATTCCGCTAAATGGACCAGAGTTTACTAATATACCCGGTTCTGTATAAGCACCATTTGGTTCTTCTCCATAAGGTGGTTGTATAACTTTTTTGATAGGTATTTTATACCGCATTGCAAATTCAAAGTCACGAGAATCGTGTGCAGGTACACCCATTACTACACCTGTACCATATGAGGGTAAGACATAATCGGCAACCCAAATTTGGACTCGCTCTCCGGACAACGGATTAATTGCATATTCAGATGTAAAGATGCCATCCTTATCCCTTATATTAGAGGAACGTTCTATATCTGTCCTTCTCAATGAAGTTTCAACATATTTTATGAGTTCTGATTTTCTTTTTGAGCACTTTATAATTTTACTTGTAAGCTCACTCTCTGGTGCTACAGCTATAAATGTTACTCCATAAATTGTATCAGGTCGTGTAGTAAATACAGAAATTTTATCACCATTGTATAGGAAATCTATTTCTATACCATCACTCTTGCCAATCCAATTTCTCTGCAATGTCTTCACTCGCTCAGGCCATTCTGTAAGTTTATCTAAATCAGAAAGCAATCTATCTGCATAGGCTGTTATTTTAAAGAACCATTGAGTTAGTTCTCTTCTCGTTATAGGAGTGGCACACCGCCAACACCTTCCAGCTCCCACTTGCTCATTCGCAAGTGTAGTATTGCAATGAGGACACCAGTTCACATATGCTTCCTTCCTATAAGCAAGACCACGCTCAAACAGCTTTAGAAATAGCCATTGCGTCCATTTATAAAAGGCAGGTTCACAGGTGTTGATTTCTCTATCCCAATCATATGATATTCCCATTAGCTTTAGGGTAGAGCGTGATACGTCTATGTTACTCAGAGTCCATTTTTTAGGCTCAATCCCCCTCTTTATAGCAGCCTCCTCTGCTGGTAGCCCAAATGCATCCCAACCAAAAGGGTACATAACATCGTAGCCTTGCAGCATCTTAAATCGGGCTCTTGTATCTCCAATTACATAATTTCTAAATTGACCTATGTGTAAGTCGCCAGATGGGTAAGGATACATTTCAAGTATATAATACTTTTTGTAGGGGCGGGGTAACCCCGCCCCTACTTTGTAAATTGAGTTTTCTTCCCAAAAGGTCTGCCACTTTTTCTCTATAGCTTGGTAATTATACATTTCTATTGGATAGTTTTAGGCCTACTGACCCAAAAACCTACTCCTTTTTAGTTAATTCAAAGTTACAAGTTGTAGTCATTTCTTTAGCAATATATATCTTTTTCTCTACCCAGTAGTAGCCGGCAGCTTCTGCCCGTACCCAGTAACTTCCAGGTTTAAGTGAAATTATATACCGACCAGTTCTTACATTTGTAGAAACTGGTGAAATAGCAGTCCTTGGAAATGAAACTACCGCAAACAGTGGCTCCTTTGTATGCGCATCTATTACCGTGCCAGTGAGAGCACCAATCTTTGGGACTTTGGGAACCAATTTCCTACGAACTAAAGAGTTTATACTACCACCAATTGCAAACCTTGGGTAAAGTATAGGCGCTCCCCCAAGCCTATGCTCAAGTTTTATTGCCCCTATTCCTATTTGGAAGAAATCAGTCTTAATTTTAATACCTACATTGAAATCTCTGCCAGTAAATTCGCTCACTGCAAACACAGGAGGTGTAAGTTCTATTTCACCACCCCAAAAAATTCCTAAAGTGGGTGGTGGATTGGTTTTAAAAAAGTAATCTGAGTTAAATAATCGGGACCTTGGTCCATATCCTACAAATGAACCTCTTCCTATTCCAATATTATAAACCCCAAAGGGACCAAAATTTTTTGTTGCTACAATGAAAGCAGAAAATTGCTCCCAGTCCCTTTCTTTATATGATAAATCGTCTGCATAGCCGATATCTTCGCCAGCACCTACAGACGAGAGCCAGTGCTGTGTAGATATGCCCAAACTACCAAAAGAAATAACTGGCATAAAAGGGGTTTCATCACAGACTTTACATTTAAACTCACCAGATAAAAGATTTAGACCCAAAATTGATAATCCAACCTCTAATTGTTTTAAAGGATGAAACTTAATATGCATATCAATATTAAATGGATGAGAATCATTCTTAGTTGTTAACGAAGATGTCATTCCCATTTCAAAATACGTGCTCGATATGTATGCAGTTGGGCTATCAATTAAGTCTGTATCAGACATAAACGCACCATACACTGCCCCTACGAGGGGAATTTTGGGTCTCCTGACACAAAAAATGTAAAAATCAAATATCAAATTAATTGATAATAATAGACTCAAAAAGATGAGACAAGCTTTGATTACTTTCACTTATACAGCTTTTGATGTGTAGTATTTGTAGTAATAACGCGACCTGTAATAGATTTCTTTTTTTAATTTGTTGACTACAACACCAAGAAAAGTAGAGCCAGTAGCTTTAAACGAGGCTACCATCTCCTGCAATGTGTCTTTAGGAGTTCTCTCTAATTCTGCAACCAATATTACACCATCTACCATATTACCAAGCAAAAGACCATCTGCACACGCTGTTAGAGGGGGTGAATCTACTATCACTATATCAAACGCTTCCCTTAGCTCAGAGATTGAGGTCCTCATAGACTTAGAGTCTATGAGTTCACCAGGATTTGGTGGTATATGACCTGATGGAATAAGCCATAAGTTTTTAATTTCAGTTGCAATTATTGCATCCTCTTTTTTAATCTCGCCAACAAGTAAATTTGATAGCCCATTTTTATGCGAAATTCCTAAGAGTCTATGTAACTCGGGTTTTCTTAGGTCGGCTTCCAACAGAAGAGTCTTTGCACCTGCACTTGCATAAGTTATACCAAAGTTACAGGCAATTGTTGACTTGCCTTCTCTTGCTATACAGCTTGCAATGAGGATAGTTTTTAGCTCCGAATCTAATGATTTTGAGAACTTTAAGTTAACACGTAGTTTCTTATATGATTCAGCAACTGGCAAATTTTGGTCCTCAATAACTCCTTCTGAATGCACTGGGATTGTCCCAATAACAGGTAGTTTTAATCTTTCTATATCTTCTACATCTTTAATGGAAACATCAAGAAATTCACAAATTAGAACTACACCAAAACCAAGACCTATCCCAAATATTAATGCAAGTGTCAGATTACGCTTAGGCCTCGGTGAGATTGGGGTAGTAGGTTTTCTTGCATACTCAAGTATTATAGCACTGCCAATCTCTTGGGCTTCAACCATTTTTGAAGCCTCATAATCAGTGATTAATCTCTTATAGGAATCTTTGTTGAACTCATAGGTACGCTCCAAACCAGCAAGTTCATACTCTTTTGTAGAAAAGATACGAATACGGTGATTGCATTCACTGATTCTTTCAAGGAGTGCTTCTTTCTTTGCCTGTAGTGTTAGGAGTTCAGACTTGGTACTAAGTATCTTTTTTGACAAATCTTCTGAATAAGAAAGTGGGTCTACTAATAGAGCTTCGTCTTCGGTTCTATTCTTTACTCTCTCTTTAAGGCTTTGCTTTATGGTTTCAATTTTTTCTTTTAGGTCGGATAATTTTGGATGGTCTTCAGATAATCCGGCAAGCACATATGAAGAGTACTCTTTCTCAAGACTTACAAGTTGAGCTCTTAGATTTAATATAGAAGGATTATCGGTTCTTACAATCTCTTCTGTTAGTTTATCCGTTTCTTTTTTGAGTTCATCCCTTAATTGTGCAATTGCTTTGTCTTTTATGCTAATTTCAGATAAGACTAAATTATACTCGCCTTCTAGGTCAGCAAGTTCCTTCTGGAGTGCACTACTACCAGCAGATGCTGATAGTAGTTTCTCGTTTTGCTTGAATTTTTTAATAGCCTCCTCAGATTCTCGTAATTTATCTTTGGCTATTGGGAGCTGGGTTTCAATGAGTCTTTTTGCTTCAGTGAAACTGAGTCTTGCAATTTCGACAGAATAATCTTTAAAAGTCTCTGCTATGTTATTTGCTATAGATGAAATTTCTTCAGCATTACCACCACGAACAGTAATTTCAATGATACTAGATTTTTCTACCCTTGTTATTGTTGTCATACGACATAGGATATCAGGTGCATATTCATTGGATAGGAATGCAAATTTTAGCCCCTTCTCTTTCATTTTATTTACTACTCTTTTCATAAAGTCGTGGGATCTCAATATCCAGCAGTTTGTTTCTATTTCAAACACTTCCTCTGATAATCGAGTTGGAAAGATATAAACGGTTGAAGGTGTTTTCTTTATTAGAACTTTTGATGAAGCAACGAACACTTTTGGACTCCTTGCAGTCATCCAGTATGTGAGACCAAGAATTCCAAATAGTATACCAACAAAGCCCCACTTACGACGCAGGAACGCACGAATATACCTTCTTATATCTATTTCACCTTCCATATCTTAGTATATGATATAGCTGATAATATGCCCCTACGATAAATGTTACTTCAGTAAAGGCACGGACTGATTCTTTGATTCTATAGTAGGGACTCTCTTTTATGTACACCATATCTCCCGGTTTCAATGCCGTTACATTCTCTCTGTTTCCTGTCTTAAAGAAGTTGTTAAGGTTAAGGTTAAATACAGATGGAGATGGAAAAGATCTAACAACCTTAATTTTAGACAAGTCTGCTTCCCTTGACGGCCCACCCGCTATTGTGAGAAGTGTTACAAGATCTGTACCCTCAGGAACAGAATAAAGACCAGGAGCCATCACTTCACCCCATATAGAGACCTTCATCTGTAATTCACCGGTTTCACTGAGGTATGTGTAATACTTGACTACTGAAGGTTGGACTTGCAATAATAAAAAGTGTATAAAAACTACCATTTTGAAAAAATTATAATGCTAAAGAACTATGTTGTCAAGTAAAAATCCTGTTTTTATAACAAGAATTTCTACAAAACTTGCCTGACGGTAGTTAGGAACCTCACTCAAAAAGTCATCGCGAGCGTGAGCGAAGCAATCTATAAATAACTTCTATGTTTTAACACTTGACATTTAAATGATAAGGTTATATCTTTAGAGAAAAGTCATTGCGAGCGTAAGCAAAGCAATCTCCAATTTATCTAATATTACATGGACTTCCTGTCTCTGCTTAATGAACGTATTATTGTAGCTGACGGTGCTATGGGCACTATGCTATATGCGATGGGTGTGCCAAAGGGACATTGCTACGATGAGCTTAATTTATCTAAACCGAAGCTTGTTAAAGAAATACACCAAGCCTATATAGATGCAGGGGCAGACCTTATTGAAACAAATACATTTGGAGCAAACTCGTATATTCTTGGTAAATATTACGATTTGGATAAAAAGACTGCTGATATTAACTATATGGGAGCCAAAATTGCACGTAAAGTATGTAGAGATAAACTTGTAGCTGGTGCAGTAGGTCCAATTACGAGACCAATTGAGGCAGCTGAACGGCTTAGTTTATCCGAGATTCACTCTATTTTTAAAGAACAGATAACCGCTTTAGCAAATGGGGGAGTAGACCTTATTATTCTTGAAACTATGTCATCTATTGATGAGCTTATTCAAGGCTTCTTGGCAGCCAGTGAAGTATGCAACCTACCGGTTATATGTCAACTGTCGTTTGTCCATGATTGTAAGACAATTTTAGGAATAGACCCTGTAGAAGCGGCTAATGCACTTGAAAAGGCGGGTGCCCATATAATGGGGGCTAATTGTGGTACCGGACCACAAGTTGTGTACGAAGCTGTCAGGAGAATGGGACATGTGACTGATGCATTTATTTCAGCACTACCAAATGCAGGACTTGCAAGCTTCTCACAGGGTAAATTTGTGTATCCGGCTACTCCTGAGTATTTTGCAGCTTATTCAAAAAAGTATGTAGATGCTGGTGTTTCAATAATAGGCGGCTGCTGTGGCTCTACACCTACGCATATAGCTGCTATATCAAATGTAGTTAAAGGAATGAGACCTAAGCCACGTAAAATTGTGAGAGTAGAAGTAAAAACAGAATGTAGGGGTTTGATAAATCAAACCCATATAAGCGAGGTTACCTCACCATTACAGCAAAAGCTTAAAGAAAAGTTTATATTGAGCCTCGAAATTGACCCACCACGTTGTATAGATTTTGATAAGGAACTTAATGCAGCTCAAAACTTTAAAGCTATGGGCGGTGAGTGTGTAAATGTATCAGATACTCCTATGGCTAGGCTTAGGATGAGTCCTATTTCACTTGCCCATATAATAAAACATAGAGTAGATATTGATGTAATCCTGCACTGTACATGTAGGGACCGTAATTTGATTGCAATTCAATCCGATCTGATTGGAGCTTATAGCCTCGGCATTAGGAATATACTTGCATTAACTGGTGACCCGCCATCTGTTGGTGATTACCCGTTCGCAGCAGCTGTATTTGAGATTACTTCAGATAAGTTGATAGAGATTATAAATTCACTTAACAGGGGAGTAGACTGGCTCGGTAATCCTATAGGTAAACCGACTTCTTTCTTCATAGGTGTAGCAGGTAAGTTAAATGAACCAGAAAGAGTCAAAGAGAAGGCAATGAAAGGGATTGGGTTCATACAGACTCAGCCTGTATTTGATATAAAAGAGATACAGTCTTTTGTAAAAGAAGTAGCTGAACTTCACATTCCTGTGATTACAGGAATTCTTCCACTTGTGAGTGTGAGACATGCTGAATTTATTCAAAATGAGGTTCCAGGAATTACTATACCTGACAAAGTAATGAAGCGAATGAGAGACGGGGCTGCAGACGAGGGTGTGAAGATAGCGCATGAGTTGTTTGATGAAATAAAGCTTATCTGTAATGGCGTTTGTATAATGCCACCATTTGGTAAATACGAACTCGTTGAAAAGATAATAACATGAAGATATTTAGCAGACTAACTAAAGAAATACTTGTCGCTGACGGCGCTATGGGCACTATGTTACAAGAGGCGGGTTTACCTGCTGGAGCACTACCTGAATTATGGAATTTGACGCACCCAGAGCGTGTTAAGTCTATTCATATGGCTTACATTAAAGCGGGTGCCAATATCATTACAACTAATACTTTTAATGCTAATCGGGCAAGGCTTAGTGAATTTGGACTTGCTAAAAATATAAAACAGATAAATGAGAAAGCTGCACAAATTGCGTTGGATGTGGCTAAACCAGATACAATTGTTGCTGGCTCAATTGGACCGAGTGGTAAATTTTTGAAGCCATTTGGGGAGCTTGACTTTGATAAAGCGTATAAAATATTTTACGAGCAAGCAAAGTATCTATCACTTGCTGGTGTCGATGTTATAATAATTGAGACAATGGTAGACATACTTGAACTTAAAGCAGCAATACTTGGGTCAATGGATGCTACAAATCTTACAGTAATTGCACAGCTCTCATTCAATGAAGGAATTAGAACAGTCACAGGAACAGACACGGCTACTGCTTGTGCAGTCATTGAGCCTATGGGGGTTAGGATTTTTGGCGCTAACTGTATGTGTGTTGAGGATGCAGAAAAAGTTATTAAAATAATGGGTGAATCTACCTCTTCATTCCTAATTATACAACCAAATGCTGGGACTACGCAAAGTAAAGTGGCTCCTACTGAATTAGCAGAATTTGCAGCAAGATTTGTAAGTTTAGGCGCAAATATTGTTGGCAGTTGCTGTAACTCTACACCTGAGCATACATTCTATATTGCAAAAACAGTGAAAAAGATGACCCCTGTTACAAGAGTTAAAAGGAAAAAGACTTGCATAGCAAGCCGTACCAATGTTGTTTATATTGGAGAGGGTGAGCCATTCTTCACAGTGGGGGAGCGGATAAATCCGTCAGGAAAGCCAAAACTTGAGAAAGAATTGCGAAAGAGGAAGCTTGGTAGGATTAAAGCAGAAGCCATTCGCCAAGTAGAATCAGGTGCTATTGCACTTGATGTAAACATAGGTAATACAAATCACAAATTTATTGCCAATGTGATTCAAGAGTTACAAAATGTTGTTAGTGTCCCATTATTTATTGATTCGCAAGACCCAATAACTATAGAGAATGCACTCAAAGTTTATGCAGGTAAAGCGGGGGTAAATTCTGTTACAGGGTGTGCTGATTTATGCTCTAAAATTTTACCAATTGTCAAGCGATATGGGGCAGCTGTTGTTGGGCTTACTATTGATGAAAATGGGATACCTGAGACCCCGGTTGAGCGTCTTAAAGTTGCTAAAAAGATAATAAAGAGTGCTAAATCTTATGGAATTAGAAAAGAAGATGTTATTATTGATACACTTGTCCTTCCAATCGGTACTTATGAGAAAAGTAGCACAGTTGCTATTGAGACGTTAAGAATGGTAAAAAAGAAACTGAAGGTGGCTACAATTCTTGGAATTAGTAATATCTCTTACGGCCTCCCTGGGAGAGAGTTTATTAACCAATCTTTCCTATCAGCTGCTATTCAAAATGGATTAGATGCCGCAATAATTGACCCATATGATACTCAGCTTATGGGCATCGTTAGTGCAGGCTCACTTCTTGCACAGAGAGATTTGCACGCAAAAAGATATATTGAAACGATTCAACGGTTAACGAATCAACAATTAACGATATTACCGACTAACCCACTTTATAGAGAAATACTGTTAGGAAATAAAGAGTTAATACCCAAACTTATTGATGAAGTTATAAAATTAGGAACAAAACCAATTGAGATTATTAACGAGATTATAATTCCTGCAATAAAAGAGGCAGGTGATAGATACTCAAGAAAAGAGCTGTTCCTACCTCAACTTATTGCTGTTAGTGAAGCTGCTAAAGTAGCTTTTTCTATACTCACCCCGTTACTTCCAAAAAATAGTGATAAAAAGCGAGTCAAAATACTTCTTGCTACTGTTAAGGGTGATATGCATGACCTGGGCAAGAATTTAGTTGGTGCTTTGCTTGAGGCAAATGGATGGCATGTAGTTGACATTGGGAAAGATGTGGATAGGGATGAACTCATTAAGGCTTGTAAGATAGAGCGCCCAGATGTAGTTGGGCTTTCTTGTCTTATGACTACTGCTATTCCAAGTCTTGAGTCTACTATAAAATATCTAATTGAAGAATACCCATTAGCAAAAATTATAGTCGGTGGTGCATGTGTAGATGCACGGATTGCAAAAAGACTCGGCGTCAGCTACGCTAAAGATGCAGTGCAGGCAGTGCAAAAAATAAAATCGCTACTATTCTAACCTATCTTACAGTTTAGCACTGTCAAAAGTTCATCAGGAGAGAATATCATTTTTAGCTGAAATTCTCTCAATATCTCTTATCTCTTTCAACCTCTATCCATTTTTCTTATTCCTTAAAAATCAGCACATACAAGGAGCAAACTCCCTAATCTCATGCACCCTCCAGTATTTAGATTTTAGGAGATGCCTCATAAATTTCAACTAAATTTAGCACACCTTCGTTCCCTCTGTTACTTAACCACGCCATTTTTTCACTCATTCCCATCCCTTTTCCGTTCATTCCTCTCCACAAATCATTCATAATCTGCGTGTATCTGCGGGTCCAATGTTCTCCCTAACTACTAACTACTATCTACTAACTACTTAATAATCGTAAGCTTCCTCGTCGCCGTGAACTTACCTGCCTCCATTTTCACAAAGTAGATGCCATTGGGGAGTTCCTCAAGATTTACCGCAATCTCACGAGAGCCCGCACTGACTCCTATAGTCTTTACCAACTTGCCTGAAAGGTCGTAAATCTTCAAACCGATTCTTTCTCTTTCGCTAATCTCTGACCACTGAATCCTAACCCTTGTAGTAAATGGATTTGGATAGATTGACAATTGACAATCGCTAATTGGTAATTGAGAATCGGAAGTCTCATCAGCCCCCGACGGCCCATCTTTTAACCTTATAAGATAGACATCCCACCTGCCAGCACCAAAAGACCATGTCAATCCTGCAATTATAAATCCACCATCCGCACACTCAAGAACTGAATAGCCCAAATCCCGGCTAGCTCCACCATAAGTTTTCGTCCACAGGGTATCTCCATTTGCTTTTGTCCTTATAAGATAGACATCCTCGCTAGAACTAGGAGTATAATATCCTGCCATTATAAATCCACTATCCGCACACTGATGAACTGACATGCCCACATCAAAGTTAGCTCCTCCATAAGTTTTAGTCCACAGGGTGTTGCCATTTGCATCTGTCCTTATAAGCCAGACATCAGCCGAGCCAGCACCAAAAGACCATGTACATCCTGCAATTATAAAGCCACCACCCGCACACTCAATAACTGAACAGCCCACATCATCGTCAGCCCCACCATAAGTTTTCGTCCACAGGGTATCTCCATTTGCATCTGTCCTTAGAAGCCAGACCTCCCTCCCGCCAGCACCAAAAGACCTTGTCTCTCCTGTAATTATAAATCCACCACCCGCACACTTACCAACTGAATAGGCCGCATCATAGTTAGCTCCACCATAAGTTTTCGTCCACAGGGGGTTGCCATTTGCATCTGTCCTTACAAGATAGACATCAGCATCGCCAGCACCAAAAGACTTTGTCTCTCCTGCAATTATAAAGCCACCACCCGCACACTCATAAACTGACCAGCCCCAATCACAGTTAGTTCCACCATAAGTTTTCGTCCACAGGGTATCTCCATTTGCATCTGTCCTTATAAGATAGACATCATCCTCGCCAGCACCAAAAGACCATGTCCCTCCTGCAATTATAAAGCCACCACCCGCACACTCCTGAACTGAATAGCCACAATCATCGCTACCTCCACCATAAGTTTTCGTCCATAGGGTATCAGGCTGTGCATGGAGGGGGGCAAAATTTTGAACCCCTACAACTGTCACAACCACACATCCACAAATTCCTAAAAATGAACGCATCCATCCTCCTTTCCGAGAGAATATCATTTTTAGTTGAAATTCTCTCAATATCTCCTATCTCTTTCAACCTCTATCCATTTTTATATTTTTATCACCCCTCTCCTCCAATCACTCCATTATTCTACAATCACTAAAATCCCCTTATCAAGTTAGAAATTCCTGATACTCCAATTTTTCTTATTCCTTAAAAATCAGCACATACAAGAAGCAAACTCCCTAATCTCATGCACCTCCAGTATTTAGATTTTAGGAGATGCCTCATAAATTTCAACTAAATTTAGCACACCTTCACCTTAACAGTAACAGCAAAATCTACAAGGTTTTATTCAAAAGTTTCATCTTAATAACTTTTTCCATAAGTTCAAGTGTCATTCGTGCTGCACTATCCCAGCTAAATCTCTTTGCCCACTCAATAGCGTTTTGGGATAATATTCCTCTCAACTTGTTGTCCTGTAAAACTTTTATAATTGCCTTTGATAACTCCATAATATTTCCATGCTCAACAAGGAAACCTGTCTTACCATCAACCACTGAGTCTCTAAGACCCGGGGAGTCACTAGCAATCACAGGTGTTCCACATGCATTTGCTTCAATATTTGTAATACCCCACCCTTCTTTTGGAGAAGTATTCACGGCGATAGATGCACTTTGCAAAATTTCTATCTTCTTATCCTCTGTGACAAAACCAGTAAATTCAACTTGTCTTTCTAAGTTCAGTTTTTTAGATAACCTAACTAAATATGGCAAGTAATCACCACTACCCACAACAACAAGCTTAGTATCCGGAATTTGAGAAACTACATCCTTCATAGCATATAAGAGAGTATCAGGACATTTATACTTCTTAACTCTTCCTAAGAACACAATTAATGGCTTCTTAGACTTCTTGCTGAAATTTGGAAAGAAGTTAGGTCCGATTGCGGGTGAAATTACATGAATATTACCCTCAGGAATACCATTTTTTACAAGCTCATCTTTTGTACTCTCTGAAGGCACAGAAAAAAATTCTCTTTTATACACTTTAGGAACCAAAAATTCGCTGAGATACACATAAGAAGCAAAAATAGGATTTGTCTCTCGATATACAGTACGCCCAAAAAAGTGATATCCAATGGCTAATATTGGTATTTTTACATATAATGGGGTGAAAAATGGAATCTTATTAATATTATCGACAACGATATCATACTTATATTTTAAAAGTGTCCGGCAAACAAAGGGGACATAAAAATTAAAGTTGTACCTTCTACCCAATCTTATTACTTTTATTCCATCTATCAACTCGCTTTTCGTCGCTCCATTAAAGGAATTGCAGAAAAGTGTCACCTCATTTCCAAAATTTACAATCCTACCAAATATTTCGTGAATCTGGGTTTCTGCACCCCCGGATAGCGGATTTTTCCTATCCTGCCAGTTAATTGCAAGTATTTTCATCCCGTCTCTCTTTCATCCCGCTCCTCTAGTAAGGGACGGGATTCACAAATAGTGTCTTTAATCCTTAATAAATAAACATAATACCACGAGTGAGGGGTAGGATTCATTCTGCAATTTTTGAGAAGTCAGCTACTTTTTGGAAAAAATAGAAGTGAAGATACTGAAGAAGAGCAAGGCGATTCTCCCTAAGCTCAGGTTCCGGAGCCATCACTAAAATCTCATCAAAGAAATTATTTATTAAAGGAGCTAAATTAAGTAACCAATCTAAAGCACTCTTGTAATCTTTTTCTCCAATGTAATTTTCGAATTTGTCCTGCTGTGATATTAAAGTATTATAAAGCACTCTCTCGGCAGGCTCTTTTAATAATTCTGCTTTACATTTTGAATCTTGAACTTTGGACTTTGAACTTTTTAATATATTTCTTACTCTCTTAGCTAAAATAACCAGTGCACTAAAATTGCCTTTACTTTTCAATCCATCCAATGCTTCTGCTCTTGTTTTTAAATCAAGCACATCTTCATTTGGAACACCAAGCACTGCCTCTACAATATCGCCTCTAACCCCTCTATCTTCTAAGTATTTCTTGAATCTCTGTATAAGAAACTTAAATATATCGTTCTCTATATTCGGATTAGATAGTTTATAAGTTGCCGTAGCTTTTGATATTAAACTTCGTAGTGGAATATGAAGTTTATTTCCTATGATACTATATATGAGGTCGTTGCCTCTCCTCCGTATTCCAAACGGGTCAAAAGAGCCTGTTGGAATCTTGCCAATTATAAAAGACCCAACTATAGTATCTATTCTATCTGCATTCCCTAAAGCTACTGCAGGAGGGTAAGTCGAAAATGGAACAGAATATTCTTGTATTGTTTTAACAATCTCTGAATCCAGTCCTTGTTCCTTTGCTAATATACTGCCGTATACGCCTTCAAGCTTTGTAAATTCCTTACCATCTTTTATCATATTAGTTACTAAATCAACTTTAGAAAGCTCAGCCGCCTTGTTCAATACATTCAAATCCACAGAGATACCCTCTGGAATAATATAGTTTTCTGCTATATATTTGGAGAGTGAAATTAATCTTTGTGTCTTTTCAAAAAGTGTACCAAGGCCTTCCATCCATACAACACCTGTAAGCTCTTCAATCCTTTTCTCAATTGGTATTTTCATATCTTCCCTATAATAAAATTCAGCATCTTCAAGTCTTGCCTTTAATACCATTTCGTGGCCTCTTCTTATCTCCTCAATAGCTCCCTTCTCTGTATTTGCAATTACTATAAAATGAGTGCTTAAAGTCCCATCTTCCTTACTAAATGTGAAGTATCTCTGGTGGCTATGTAGTGCAGCAATTATCACTTCCTTTGGTAGTTCAAGGTATTTTTCATCAAATTTGCATAAAATAGCTACCGGAGATTCAACAAGATTTAATACTTCTCTAAGAAGCTCTGGATTAAGTTTACGATAGCCTATATAACTCAATCCCAATTTATTTGCTTCCCTATCTGTTCCTTCTTTTATCCGCTCAAGCCTGTCGCTGGAATCTACAAACACACTATTTGACTTAAGGACTTGCTTGTATTCACTTGCAGTTTTGATACTGATTGGTGGATAAAATCGTAGCCCCTGCGTCTTCCTACCAGACTTTACACCAGCGAGTTCAAATTTAATTACATTTTTACCAAACAGAGTTACAATCCATCTAATCGGTCTTGCAAATTTCATACCTGTAGCTTCCCAGCGCATAGATTTAGGAAATTCAATACTTTTTACAAGTTCTGGCAAAGCCAATGCAAGAATCTTGGATGTAAGTCCACCTTTTTCCACTTTTTTACAAAATATCACTTCTTTTTTACCCTTTTTCTTTAATTTAAGCTCACAAGTATCTACCCCATGTGCTTTTGCAAACCCAAGTGCAGCTTTGGTAAGTTTACCACTTTTATCAAATGCATTCTCCTTTGGAGGACCGGTGATTTCGATGACTTTATCTTTTTGTTTTTGGGCTACATCTTTTACAAGAATAGCAAGCCTCCTCGGAGTATAAAATCTATTAACTCTACCGTAGGCGATTCCTTTTGTTTTTAACAAATCACATATAAGTTGACTAAGTCTTTTTGATGCAGGCTCAAGCCAGCTTGCGGGTATTTCTTCAGTCCCTATTTCAAGAAGAAAATCTTTCATGTTATTTTTTCTAACCACAGCCTTGCTGCAAGGTTAGAGAGTTTTCTCACCCTCGCTATGTAACTTTTGCGTTCCTCAGGTGATATTGCCTTACGAGCGTCAAGTACATTTAAAATATGCGAACATTTTACTATGTAGTCGTATGCTGGATATAAAAGCTTAAGCTCAATAAATCTTATAGCTTCTTGTTCAAACTTGTTAAATATGTCAAATTCAAGGTCCACAGATGCTTCATCAAAATTGAACCTTGATAACTCATATTCCTGCCTCTTGTACAAATCACCAAACTTTACCCCTCGCGCCCAGTCAACATCAAACATTGAATCCTTTTTCTGTATAATCATAGCAAGTCTACCAAGTCCATAAGTGAGTTCAACTGATATGGGATTAAGCTCAATGCCACCCATTTTTTGGAAATAAGTAAATTGAGTTATCTCCATACCATCAAGCCACACTTCCCAACCAACTCCACTTGCATCAAGAGCCTCTGACTCCCAGTCATCTTCAACAAATCGCACATCGTGCCTTTTAACCTCTATTCCAAGCGCACTAAGGCTTTTAAGATAAACCTCTTGTACATCATTTGGAGCCGGTTTCAATATTACCTGGTATTGGTGGAACTCCTGTAATCTATTAGGATTTTCTGCATACCTACCATCTTTTGGTCGCTTTGATAGTTCTACATAAGCTACACTCCACGGTTCGGCTCCTAAGACCCTAAAAAAAGTAAGCGGATTAAATGTACCTGCCCCTACTTCTCCGGGATATGGTTGTCCAAGTAAACAGCCTTTATTTTTCCAGAATTTGTCAAGTTTTATTATAATATCTTGAAAATTCATCTTGAGGTGACTCTTACTTTTTACCCTTTTTAAATATTATATCTCCAACATTTACACCAAGCTCTTCTGCAACTGCTGGGCATTTAGCTTTAAAAAGAAAGTAGATTGGGGCATTCGTTTCAGATAAAGTTTCATAATTACCTTGCCCTTTACTCAATACTAATTCACTCTTAGCAAATAACTCTCTAAACTCATGATTACAGTATTCAAGAATAATACCGGGTGCATCAGTGCCTGAATTTACAAGCTCTGCAACCTTATCTATACCAGCACTTATAGCATCATCTATTGTTGCGTCATTAAGGACAGGTACACCCCTTACAGCGTATATAACAGGTTTATTAAGTTCTTCAATAAGTAACTTATCCAATACAGTCTCACCTGCATTATCTGCAAGCCATAAAATTTTGGTCACTTTTTGTAAATCTATTTTAAACTCATTGTAGTCAAAAATAACAAACTCCTTGTTAAAAGTGTGCTCTATGTCTTCCTCAATATTGAACCTCTCCCCTCTTCCAAAGTCTATTATATTACCACTAACTGCAACTTTTAGTGCTGTAAATAATGGGTCGCCTGAATTTTCCACTATTTTCTTTAGCTTTGGATAAAGTCTAAGTGTAACCTTCGTATGCTTTGCCTTTACACTTTTGTATGGGTCATGATTATTAGTTATTAGTTTGGGTATATTATGTACTATTCTGCCCACATGAGTAGGTGTAGGTAATTCCATAAGTGCTGGCATCTGTTTAGCAATTTCCTTTAACCCTTTTAGTTGCAAGTCATTATCTTGAGTTGCCATTTGGAGTGTAGTAAGCGCCTGCTGGAAAAAACAGGGTATGCACTCAGGATATATTTTCATAATAGTTTAATTTACTATCCTAAAGCCAACTTGTCAAGACAAAAGACACTATGTCATTAATAAACTTGACAAATACTAATATGCATGTGATAATATGATATTTGTCACAGACTCGTATGAGAAGTATGATAAAAGATATCTTGCTCAAAGGTAAGATTGTAGCTCTCACAGGGGCTGGCATGTCTGAGGAGAGTGGTATTTCTACATTTAGAGGTAAAGGTGGTATATGGGAACGATACAATCCAGCCATTTATGCAAATATACCTGGGTTAAGTTTCACTTTCATTATTCGTCCTCATAAAGTGATAGATTTCATAGTTGACTTTTATGAGCCCATACTTAATGCAGAACCAAACCCCGGTCATCTTGCATTAGCTAAACTTGAGGAAAATGGGGCCTTAAACTCAATTATCACCCAGAATGTGGATGACCTTCATACCAAAGCAGGTAACAAAGTAGTTATAGAATTGCATGGTAATATGTTTAGATTTAGATGTATGAGATGTAGCAACAAAAGGAAGTTAGATAAAAAAGAGCTAACTGAACTCCTATCAAAGCTTGAAAAGAATAGGAACTCACGGCTTGCCATCACGAAATTTTTTGTACCCTGTAAGTGTGGAAGAAGGATGCGGCCTGATGTTGTCCTTTTTGGTGAGTCACTACCTGAAGCTGAACTCAAGCTCGCTTACAAGGAGATAGAAAATTGTAATACTCTACTATTAGTTGGGACTTCTGGAGTTGTGTATCCAGCAGCTTACCTTCCAGCTTATGCAAAAGAAAGAGGTAAACCAATTGTAGAAATAAATCCTGAAAGGACCAAATTCTCTGAGTTTGCTGACTATTTTATCGCTGGCAAAGCAGGTGAAGTATTGCCACAGATTTTACAAGAATACAGTCTATAAATATGTAGCTAAAAACCTTATTTCTTGACAAATATTGGTGAATGTGAAATAATAAAGCAGTGAAGAATATACTTCTAACTGGTGGACCTGGGTCTGGTAAGACTACTCTTATACTTAAGACAATTAAAAAAGTACCATTTAAAGCTTACGGCTTTTATACAAGAGAAATAAGAGAAAATGGTGAGCGGGTTGGATTTGAACTTTGTACCCTTAATGGCAAAAAGGGGATTCTTGCACATAAAAATATAAAGAGTAATTTACGCGTTGGCAGATATGGGGTTAACTTAAAAGACCTTGACGAAATTGGAGTTAAGGCAATAGAGGATGGGATTAAAAACAACGGTCTTATAGTGATTGATGAAATTGGTAAGATGGAGTTGTTTTCAGATATATTTAAATCCACTGTATTTAGAGCACTTGATTCAGGGTCAAAAGTTCTTGCTACGATAATAGAAAGACCGCACAAAATAGGAGACAAGATTAAAACAAGACACGATGTCAAACTTATAAATGTGAAAGATGTAGATAGCAAAAAACTATTAGATATTTTAACCCAACACCAACACTGTTATTCTGACCCTGAAACAAGTTCAGGGAAAGAATCTCAATGAGTGAAGAATTTGTAGGCAACCCAATAATAGTTACATATAATTCTGATAAACTCAAACCTACTTCTTTTACCTGGAAAGACAGAGAGTACAAAATTACTGAAATTATTGATTCTTATCAAGATTTTAAGTTCTCACCTACTGCTCCAAATAAGAAAAACTGGAAGCTACGTAGACATAGAAATTACTGGGTTGTAAAAACAGATGATGGAACAAAATTTAAGATTTACCTTGATAGAGCAGGAAGGAAAAGGGAGTGGATTCTATTTTCAAAATATGTTTGAGCCAGCCTATATTAAGTTATACAAGAGTGGAGAATTAAAAACAAGAGTTAAGAGGGCTGTCTCCATACTTGAAAGTTGTGTTCTCTGTCCACGGCGATGTGGTATAAATCGCTTAGCTGATGAGCGTGGTTTTTGTGGCACTGGTAGATTACCAATAATATCAAGTTTTGGGCCACATTTTGGTGAAGAGGCGCCACTTGTTGGAATTAATGGCTCCGGAACTATCTTTATTAGCGGATGCAATTTGAAATGCGCATTTTGTCAAAATTTTGAAATCTCGCATAAGTTGGAAGGTGAAGAGATAACTCAAGAAGGGTTAGCAAAAATTATGCTCCACTTGCAAGGGATTAGCTGTCACAATATAAATATAGTAACACCAACTCATGTTGTACCACAAATACTTGAATCGTTACCAATTGCTATTGATGGAGGATTAAACTTACCACTTGTGTATAACACTGGTGGCTACGATTCTATTGAGACAATTAAACTACTTGACGGTATTTTTGACATATATATGCCTGACTTCAAATTTGCATCAAATGAAGTAGCGGAAAGGTTTACCAATGCAATAGATTATCCAGAAGTAGCAAAAGAGGCAATAAAAGAGATGCATCGACAGGTAGGTGACCTCATAATTGAAGATGGAGTCGCTAAAAGAGGGCTACTTGTCCGACATTTAGTACTTCCTGATGGGCTTGCCGGGACAAACGATGTGGTTAAGTTTATCGCATCAATATCCAAACACACTTATCTGAACATAATGGACCAGTATAGACCTTGTGGTGATGCCTATAGATTTCATCCGCTTAACCGTGTGATTACAATAGAAGA
The DNA here is from genome assembly GCA_030018315.1 of bacterium. Taxonomy (NCBI): domain Bacteria; species bacterium. Next base: position 26,812 of record JASEGA010000018.1, read on the forward strand.
GTTTGAGAGTGCAATCCGTATTGCAGATGAGGTAGGTCTGCATAGATTAGATAAGAGAAAGACAAGTAGATTTATATATTATGCCTGAAATAGATTGGGAAGCAATTTGTGAAGCAATAGGTGATTATACCAAAACACGATATTACTTCTTTAATAAAGTGTCAGGTAAGATCCTAATTTTATCTGAATATATGAGCGAAAGCAGAAAACTAGAATTAAGAGAGAAAGTAAAGACTGAGCATCCCGGTGAGTATGTGCCAATACCAACGATAACATCTCGTGATAGTTACAAGCTTATGGAAGAATTCATTTCTGTAGTCCATGACGATAAGCTAAAAAGTCAACTACGAGATGCTATTAATAAAGATGCTCCATTTAAGCGATTTAAGGAGATTGTGTTTAAACACCCTGAGGAACGTAAACGGTGGCTTGACTATAGGAAACAGAAACTAACTCAAAAGGCAACAGAGTGGCTTAAAAAGATAAGCGTCATTTAAAATCGCCACCCAAAAAATCAATAAGGGGTTAGCACAATTCTAATCTCTGGTTATTTCACAGGGTAAAGATTGTTAGGTTGTGCCTTCACAAGTCCAGTGGTTTCTGCTTTTTCCCTAAAGGCTAAAAGCAACAATACTGCTATAAAACTTGCCAAACTACTAAACCCAAATGTTAGAGCTGGATTAATACGCCATAATCCACCAGCTATCAAACTTGACGGTAAAGCTATTAATCCTATTGATGTATGAAAGGTCCCAAGTGCAGTCGCTTTTAAGTCAGCAGGTGCTAAATCAGCTATAAATGCACGCTGATTACCCTCTATACATGCATAAGCTGAACCATATAGAATAAAAAAAATTATAAATGAGATTAATGAATGAAAAAATGCAAACCCCAAGCAAGTTGTTCCAAATAGAAAATATCCAGCCATTATAACCCATTTCTTACCTATTTTATCCGCAAGCTTACCAAACGGTAACGCACACAAAGCATAAAAAAAACTAAATAAGACATACAAAAGAATAGGTATCCCTATTCCTAACCTTGATTGGAAAAACGCTTTTGCCCTAAGGATAAAAAACATATAGCTGAAGTTAGCAAGTGCAAAGATACTGGCTATCGCTATAAATAGTCTTACCTTCTTTGGCAGCTCTTTTAGGCTTACCTTTAATGTAGACGTTTTTGGTTCCTTCTTTATTTCTTTCACAAAATAAAGTGGAACTAAAGAGACAAATCCAACTCCAGCAGCAGTTAATATAATAAGCTTAAATCCAAAGCTGGCTACCCAAAATAAAACAAAAGCAAGTAATGAACCCACAACTGCACCAGATGAATCAAACGCACGGTGGATACCAAATCCCCTGCCCCTTTCCATTGGCATAGACTCAGATATAATAGCATCCCTTGGTGCTTCCCTTATTCCCTTTCCTACTCTGTCAGCTGAGCTAAAGATAAGAACATGTTGCCAAATTGTTGAAAATGGGAGTAGTAATCTAAATGAAGAAGAGGTAAAATAGCCATAGTCTACAAATATTTTTCGTCTCCCTAATTTATCAGACCAAAAGCCGGCTAAAACTTTCAACATACTGCCAACACAATCTCTTAATCCACCAATGAGTCCAATAACTAAGCTACTGCCACCTAAACTTGTAATAAACATTGGTAAGATTGGTAGTATCATATCACCGCTGACATCATTCAAAAAACTAACTACACCAAGCAAAATTACATTTAAAACCATATTTAGAATACCAAAATCAAAAGTTCAAATGTCAAATTTAGCATTTGGGCTTCGTAATTTGGATTTTAGCTTCTCTATCATATCTCTTGTCATATCTTGAAGCTCATATTCTGGGTGCCAGCCCCATTCCTCTCGAGCTGCTGAGTCATCTAAAGATTTTGGCCATGAGTCAGCAATCTTCTGCCTATAATCAGGCTTGTATTCACACTTAAATTCAGGTATTATTTCTTTAATTGAGGCAGCAAGCTCACCTGCAGAAAAACTCATTGCAGTAACATTGAAATCGCAATGATGCCTCAATTTTGAGATGTCAGCTTCAGCTAAACCAATAATCGCCTTAATAGCATCAGGCATATACATCATTGGAAGGACAGTATCTTCGCGCACAAAGCATGTGTATCGCTTATGCTTTATTGCCTCATAATACATTTCAACAGCGTAGTCTGTAGTTCCGCCACCGGGTAGCGTCTTATAACTTATAATGCCAGGATACCTAAGTCCACGGACATCTAATCCAAAGTGATAGAAGTAATAGTTACCAAGAAGCTCACCAGTAACTTTGGTAATCCCATACATAGTTGTGGGCCGTAAGATTGTCTCATTAGGAGTATTGTGTTTGGGGGACTCTGGTCCAAACACAGCAATAGAACTTGGTATCATAATGCGTTCAAGTTTATGTTCGCGTCCCACTTCTAATACATTATAAAGTCCAAGTACATTTACATTGAATGCAAGCTGTGGCTTCTGCTCACCGACAACAGAAAGGATAGCTGCCATGTGATAGATAGTATCTATCTTGTATTTTATAACAATATTCTCAATTGCATCTTTGTCAAGTACATCTATAAGCTCAAATGGACCCGGCTTGAGCATCTTTTCTTTAGGCTGTGGCTTAATATCAGCTCCTACAACATTAGCGTTGTCGTACTTCTCTCTGAGCTTTTCAATCAATTCCGACCCTATCTGACCAAGTGCGCCAGTTACCAAAATCTTTTTCATTTACAAAATTGTATTACATAAAGAATAGTCTTGTCAAGCCTCTAATTTTTTCACATGGTTTAAGTATAGTATCTTTATAATGAAATGCTTAATAAGGTTCTAATAGCCAACCGTGGTGAGATACCAGTTCGTACCATTTTTTTTATCATATTGTGGGTAGTTGGGATAATCTAAAAATAAAAGTTGACAGTGTAAAAATTGATAGTATATTTTATCCACAGGGTCCTTCGAATAAAAGTGAATAGAGATAAGTATTGTGTCCCTAAAAACCTAAAAAGCGCGTCACATATTTATCACCTATTTAACCTATTTTGACGCTTCACCATTTTTTGTCCAAAAATTTTCATAACATCTTCTAAATAAAAGACTTATAGAAAATTTTCATGCTTAAGGGAAATTACCTTTTAAATACTTGCTAATCTGGTATAATTTTAAATGGTCTAATCTCCCTTTATCTGTTTTAAAACCAAAACGTGCTCCCTTAATCTGTCGCAAGATGCTATTAAGATTCTCTAAATTGCCTGAACGAGGAATTCTATGGTCTTCAAGATAAGTGACCATGTACTGAAACTTATCGCTCATCAAGAATTCCATCGCCTTCCAAAGATGCCATGAATTTTGCCACCATTTCTCTCGAAAGAGAGCGTTCCTTTTGACATAGGCTTCCTCTTTAGTGGAAGAGAAGTCAAAGATATTATGGAGTTGCTCTTTGAAAATTAAAACCTTTTCAACTATAGTGCCAGCATATGTTTGAATTAACTCTTCAATAATTTCATGGTCTCTAGGAGTCCACTTATCCATGTTCTTTAACAATCGCCACTTATGTTCCCAAATCTCAGATCGCATATCTTCATAACCTTGTCTCTTCAATTCTTTGCGAAACTGAAGGAGAGCATTCTTTAGATACTTATGAATCCACTGCATTATATGAAAATAGTCGTATTGGATGATAATATTAGGCCAGACCTTCCTTATTTGTTTAGGGAAAGCAGCCCATAAGTCAAAAACTACTGCCCAAGGTATAATACTAAAGCTGACTAATTTTTCCAAGAACGACTTTACTGCTCCTCTGCCGAAAAAGCCTGAGACTGTTTCCATGTACAGGATTCGTTGCTTAATGGCATCGCCAGCCACTAAAGCATAATTATCTGCTCTTTTAGGCATATATTCATCCAAAGTAAGAATGCCTGAGAACTCAAGACGAGCAATAATGTCTTTAATGTCGTATTTATTAGCTTCTTTCCGTTTCCAACGGTAAATAGAAGATTGACTCCCTGTAGTATTGAAGCAACGATTTAATCTTACAGACATTCTTGGGGCAGTGGAATTATCAGCTACTATCACAGTTTGGATTTAAACATTTCGCTCTAACAATCTGAACTTTAAGTAGAACTGGCTCATCAAGATTAATATCTTTAACTATTTTCCAATACACATCTCCACTCTTGAACAGCTGCTTAACTCCACAGTTGGGGCAGACACAAGTTTTAGGGATACGGGCCTTGAGTATCTTAATTTTGGGTTCTTTTGGCATGATACACCTCCTATTGGAAGTGTATCGTCAATCCAGAAAGCCGGGAATTTATAAATATCAAAGAGCAAAGAAAAGTTGGACAAAATTCGGTGAAGCCCTTCAAAAACTTCTTGACATTCCTACCTATATTCAGCAGTAAAAAATGAGAGTGTATCATTGCTCTTTGAATTCTAATTAAGCGATTCACTTGCTTAGCAAAACCTCACACAGGTTAAGTGAGTTGCCCCGCTAACCCGGGGTGCTCTGTTGCTCTTAAATCCTGTGTGAGGTAGTCACGGAATTTTGTTTCGTGGCTGGGCAATGTGAGTGCCTTTTTTTTGTTATGCGGGTTTGATAACAACAAAAGGTATAACTTTTAACCCCTTAACTATGGAGGTGCAAGATGAGGGTATAAATTAAGACTGGAGGCATACTAATTTATTGGTGTTTGCAATGTGAGGTTGTCCCCTGTCAATACAGGGGAAAGGAGGAGAGATGTGGAAGAGGTTTTTAGTTGCTGGTGTGTTTCTCTTTGTTGGTGTTTCGCAAGGAGTGGCTCAAGAAGGTGGAACTTATGTAGAGGGAAAACACGATAGAGAAATAGCAGGTGGTTCAGGTAATACAATGTGCTTGGGTGGAGGGATTGGTTGCTTGTTTGGTCCTCTTGGTTATTTATGCATTCCTATGGCTGGGACAGAACCTCCTTATTCTATAATGTTGGAGCTTAAAAATAAAAGTGAGGACTATAAACTCGGTTTTCGTGAGGGGTATAAGGGGAAAAAGAAGCGATTTTACATCAGGTGTTTCCTTTGGTTGGTTGATTTGGATAGGAGTAGTAGTGGTATCAGCTCTTAGTAGTGAGTAGTAGCGGTTCTTAAATAAAAAGCCCTGATGGTTGGTCAGGGCAGGACAAAATAAACGTATATAGAGGACAGATACCCTGTTTTTTTGTTTTGTCTGAAAAAGAAACCCGATAATTAGGGAATTAAACAGACTAAAAGTTCAAAAGTTAAAAATTTATGTAGCTGTACTTCTTGCTGTAGCTTGTTTTGTATTTGATGTAGTGAATAATAATAATACAACGAGTTGTCCATACAAAATAAAATCCAAAAATTTAAGCAAGGCTGAAGCCTTGCCCTACAATATTTATTCTGGGTCTGTGTAGTGAGATTCTTCGCTTCGTTCAGAATGACAATTTGTGTTGATTTACGACTTTTTCAGCAGGCTTACTCCTTTTTATTGACAACTTGTATTTTTTAGTATATCTTATGGTGGGATGCTTAATAAGGTTCTTATTGCCAATCGTGGTGAGATAGCGGTTCGTATTATCAGAGCTTGTAAGGAGCTTGGTATTTCGACAGTCGCTGTCTACTCTACAATTGATAAGTCAGCTTTACATACTCAGCTTGCGGATGAGTCTTGTTGTATTGGGGAGCCGCCGCCACTTGAGAGCTATCTAAATATGGATGTTATTATTGATACAGCTAAGAGGGTTGGTGCCGATGCTATTCATCCGGGTTACGGCTTCCTTGCTGAGAATCCGGAGTTTGCAAAGAGGTGTGAGTCTGCTGGGGTTGTATTTATTGGACCGACATCTAAGGCATTGAGTCTTGTGGGTGACAAAGTAGTATCTCGTAATACTATGAATAAGGTAGGTATCCCTATAATTCCTGGTATGCATGAGGTAATCACCTCAAGCTACAGTAAGAATATAAAAGAGCTTAAAGAAGTAGCATCGAAAGTAGGCTATCCGGTCCTTGTGAAGGCATCGCTTGGTGGTGGCAAGGGGATGCGTATTGTTAAGAATGAAAAGGAGCTTGAGAATGCTATATCTGCAGGTAAGCGTGAGGCTATGTCTGCGTTTGGGGATGACTCGGTGTATCTTGAGAAATATATAGAGAAGCCACATCATGTAGAGTTTCAGGTATTAGCGGACAACTTCGGTAATGTAGTTCATGTATTTGAGCGTGAGTGTTCAATTCAGAGAAGGTATCAGAAGGTAGTGGAAGAGACTCCATCGCAAGCACTTACTCCTGAGCTTAGGGAAAAAATGGGTGAAGTAGCTAAAAAGGTGATAAAAGTGGCTGGCTATACAAATGCGGGGACAGTTGAATTCTTACTTGATGAGAATAAGAATTTCTACTTCCTTGAAGTAAATGCAAGGCTTCAAGTTGAACACCCAATAACTGAGTTAACTACAGGTGTAGATTTAGTTAAACAGCAAATTTTAATTGCGGGGGGTGAGAAATTAACTCTTAAACAAGAGAATTTAGCACAGCGTGGTCATGCTATAGAGGCACGAATTTATGCTGAAGATGCTGAAACTGATTTTCTGCCATCACCTGGCAAAATCCATTTCCTTAAAGAGCCACAGGGACCTGGTGTAAGAGTGGATTCTGGTATATACTCTGGGTGTGAAGTTTCGCCCTATTATGACCCAATCCTATCTAAACTTATTGTCTGGGCAGAGACACGTGAATTTGCACGTAGGCGGTTAGTGCAGGCATTAAAAGGGTATGTAATTTTAGGAATAAAGACGACTATTCCATTCCTAATTGATGTTATAGAACACCCTAAATTTATAAAGACTGAGACGACTTCTTCACCATGGCAAGAGATAGGAGAATGGGAAATGTGTTCTCATTGAGGCAAATAGAGTTCAATTGATGTAGACAGATGAAACTTAGTCTTAATCAATGAAAATGGAGTGTAGATTTGTCTATTTGGGTAAGAGTTATAAGGTGAATGTTGATAGGCAGGGGCACTTGTATCTTGTGAGTATAGAGAATAATAAACCTTTGACTGTTGAATTACTTGGTTCTACTCCAAATTGTTTTTCCTTCACTACGGACGGTAAAATGATAACTACATATATAACTCAAGAGGATGGGAAGACTTATGTATTTGTGGATGGCAAGTCTTTTGTTTTTGAGTTAGAGAAAGCTAAGTCAACTCAAAGAACTGTGTCAACTCAAATAGTCTCACCTATGCCTGGTACTTTGGTGAAGTTGCTTGTAGCACAGGGTGATAAAGTAGAGGCTGGTCAGACGCTTGCTATTGTTGAAGCGATGAAGATGGAGAACGAGTTAAAGGCATCAGTTGATGGAGTAGTAAAGCGTGTAAATTTTGCTGAAGGTGCTCAAGTAGATACACTTCAACCTATTGTGGAACTGGAAGATGGGAATTAGAAATTAGAAATAGAAATTGGGGAATTTGTAATATTCGAACTATGTACTTTGTGTCATTAATTGCGTCTGAACGAAAAAAGGGGAACTCAGACTTTTTGGCCAGATTAGCTCTTAAAACTGCATTAGAAAATAGAGCAACTGGTGAGCTTTTATACCTTAAGGATTTCAAAATACAGGAGTGTCAAGGTTGTATGAACTGTGTATTTAATAATGTGCAATGTAAAATTGATGATGATTTATACAAATTTTTGACAAAAATAAATTCTTGTGATATATTATTTTTAGTTGCTCCAACGTATGTGCTCTCTATACCTGGTAAGTTGAAAGTAGTATTAGATAGATTTCTTTCAATTTATAATGATATAAAGGAACAAAAGACAAGACCTGCAATAAGTGTTGGAATAGCAGCGTTGCCTGACTGGTATCAATTTCAGCTACCTTTGATGAATTTATTTTTGTTAGCTATGGGGTTTAGAGTAGTGAATAGTTATATAGCTTATGGAGCAGGACAGGGTGAAGTGCTACTTTCCGAAGGATCCTGTGGAGATGATACTTTGCCTAAGATTTTGGATTCAATAAGAGAAGTCTGCAAGAATCCATTACCGAAGCCATTTGAGTCACAAGTATCTACTTATTGTCCTGTGGATTACTCAACTATATTTGAGAGAATAAGTGGCAAGAATTACAGGTGTCCGGTATGCTTGACACCATGTGAGGAACGAGAGGATGGGTTTTATTTTAGAGGTGAAGACTTAAACAATCACCGCTGGACTCCACCTAAACTTAAGGACCACTTTGATAACTGGATATTGAAGACAAAACCGAGATTTAAAGAAAGGCTTAAAGATATATACAAAAAGAAGAAAGAATTAGGATTAGAGTAAAAGTGTAAGTATTGCAAAAATGATTGAGGTAGGTTACTAGAAAATGAAGAAACAGTTTGATGAAAATATCTATACTTCAATATCACTTACTAAATTGGTAATTTTTGCAATAAATGAGATTGCTAATAATGGTGAGGAATGTGCTTATGAAAGAATTGTAAAAGAATGTTTTACTCTCTTCCCAAAACGGTTTAGTTTCCAAAGATACCCTGAATGGCCTGATGGAAGTAGAATTAAAATTGAAATATCACGATGCCGTGATAAGGGATGGGTTACAGGAAATGAAAAAAATGGATTCCAAATTACATTATTAGGAAAAAGAGTTGCTCAAGAAGTGTTAAAAGAGTTGCAGGAGGGGAAGGTTAAAAAACTGCAAACGGGACAAATACGAGACCGGGGTAATGCTATAATTAAGTATTTAAAGGAAAGTGAGCCATTTATAAGATTTCGGCAAAATAAAGAAAATTTTGCTCTTTTAATGAGAGTGAATTTAGAAGATTGCTTGTCACTACATTTGAGACACCACCACGAGTTCTGAAACAAAATCTTAATTACTGTCTTGATATTTGTAAACAATATGGAGAAAATGAGCTCTTTGGATTTTTAAAAGAATGCGGAAGACAAAAAGAGTCGTTATTAAAAAGCTCTATTAAAGGTAGGAAAAATATAAATCCTAAAGGGAGGAGAAATGAATAAAAAAGAGTTTGAGGATGAACTTGAAAAGGAGCAAGACCTTCCTATAGACCCCAGACTGGCTATACAAACAAGCTATGGAACCATTCGTTATCTTATTGATGCAGTAGTAGAACTTGTAACAAAGAAAGGCAATACAAATTGATGAAGTTAAAAAAGTTTTAGTAAGGGGGAAAAATGGGGTATAAGAACTTAGTTGTGGAGATAGGGGATAAAATTGCAGTCGTGAAGATAAATCGGCCGCAAGTCTTGAATGCTATGAATCCCGAAACTATACTTGAGTTTGAGTCTTCGCTACATGAGTTAAACGATAATCCAAATGTCGGTGTTATAATAGTTACTGGTGAAGGTAAGTCTTTTGTCTCAGGTTCGGACATTGCTGAGCTTTCTAAGATGGATTCAATTAAGGCAAGAGAATATAGCCAGCTTGGTCAAAGAGTGCTAAATAAAATTGAGGGTATGGCTAAGCCAGTCATTGCTGCAATCAATGGCTATGCGCTGGGGTCGGGCTGTGAGCTTGCTATGGCTTGTGATGTAAGGGTAGCGTCTGATATGGCTAAGTTTGGTCAGCCTGAGGTAAAGCTTGGGCTCATCCCGGGGCATGCAGGCACTCAGCGGCTTGCAAGAATAGTTGGACTTGGTAAAGCAAAAGAGTTAGTCTTTACTGGTGATATAATAGATGCTAATGAAGCGTATAGAATTGGGTTAGTGAATAAAGTAGTGCCTGCAGCTAATTTATTAGATGAGGCAAAGAGTTTAGCTAAAAAGATGCTGTCAGTGGGTCCAATTGCTTTAAAGTTAGCTAAGTCTGCAATTAATAAGAGTTTTATTGATACAGGTAGTGCTTATGAATCTGAGGCTTTTGGTATATGTTTCTCTACAGATGAAGCAAAAGAGGGGATGAAAGCGTTCATTGAAAAACGCAAACCTAACTGGTAAATGAGTCTGTTGAGTCATTGAGTTGTTGAGTTGGTTGAGTCAATACTTTAAGACTGTGTTGACTCAAAAGACTCAATGGACGCAAAGGACTGAGGAAGGAGGGATTATGACTCTTGATGATAGGCTTGAAAATGTATCAATAATAGGGGCTGCGGGAAAGATGGGGAGTGGGATTACCGTTCTCATTGCTCAGGAGATGGCAAAGCTCAAACTTAAGACTGAAAACAGAGATAAAGTTTACAGATTAAATCTCATTGATGTCAACGAACGAGCACTTGATGGTCTACAGGATTACATTGGGTCACAGGTAACAAAAGCAGCAGAAAGGGCAATTGTTAGCTTACGAGCGCTGTACAGTGATAGAAGCGACCTTGTAGAAAACAGTGAAATCATAGACGCTTTTGTTACAGACACTTTCAAAGTTATAAGAACTGGAACTGACCTTGGAATAGCTAAGAATTCAAAAATAGTGTTTGAAGCAATAGTAGAAGATGAAGATGTAAAAATAAAAGTACTTAAGGAGCTCAATAAAATGTGCAGTAAAGATACTCTTTACTTCACAAACACTTCATCTATCCCAATTGGTTTCCTTGATGATAAGGCAAAACTTGATGGTAGGATAATAGGATACCATTTTTACAATCCTCCAATAGTTCAGCGACTTGTTGAAGTGATAACTGCAAAGTCAACCTGTAAAGAGCTTAAAGAGATAGGAGCTGAGCTCGGCAAGCGGTTAGGCAAGAAGCTTGTTCCTGCAAACGACATCTCCGGCTTTATTGGGAACGGTCACTTTATGCGAGACGGATTACATGCAATTAGTGAGGTGAAGCGATTAAAGGATGAATATTCGCTGGCAGGTGCAATCTACATTATGAACCGTATCAGTCAGGATTTTCTAATTAGACCAATGGGTATATTTCAACTCATTGACTATGTTGGAGTAGATGTATTTAAGTGCATTTTGAAGGTTATGAGAAAGCATCTTGAGGACAACACACTCCAAAGTAACCTCATTGACCTATTAGTAAGTAGAAATATATTAGGTGGCCAAAAGGCGGATGGCTCACAGAAGGATGGGTTTCTGAAATATGACAAGAATAGACCAGTTGCAGTGTATGACCCAGAAAAACAGCAGTATGTTCCTATTGAGGGTAACTTGAAACAGCAATTAGATTCTAAAATTGGTGACTTACCCAATGGGTTTAGCCCGTGGAGGAAACTCCTTGCAGACCCTGCTAAGGAGAATAAGTTCTCAGTTTACTTTAATAACCTAAAAGCCTCAAATACCTTTGGGGCAGAGCTTGCAAGGGCTTACCTTACTCGGACAAAAGAGATAGCAAAGAAGCTGGTTAAAGATAGGGTTGCCAATTCGGATGCTGATGTCAACGCTGTGTTAACTAATGGTTTCTATTGGCTTTATGGACCTATTAATAATTATATCTGAGAAAGTGAATACTGTGTGAGATCATCAACCGGCGATTATGAAAATTTAACTTGACAATCTGTAATAGATGAAGTGTATTTTAAAACAATGAGTTTATTTATCTTTCTTTTTATCTTTGCAATTTCTACGCAAATTGAGAAAAAATTGCAGACACGCGACTTTGTAATAGTGCCCACTAAGGAAAAGAGTATTTACGATATATATGAAGGGTGTAAGAAAGCAGATGAACCTATCTTTGTAACACAAGACCTTATTTTACATACTACTCACATATTTTTTGACTATACACTACGGATACTTGAAATTGATAACCTGAAACCAAAACTTGATACACTTACGATAAAGATGTTTGAATTAAGTATGAGTCAAGCAAAACAGTTAAAGTATGAACCTACAAAACTATCTGCTCTTAAGAATGTTGCCTTCTTTGGGGTAGCAGCTAAATTGCTTGGAATGGAACTACATGAGAGATTACCTGAGAGTGTGGGACAAGAGATTGAGCGTGAACTTGAACTAATTGAAGCCCATACTGGCACTTTTCATTCACCAATTTTTGGCTATCGTGAAGATTACACCCAATACATACCACGTGGCCACTATACACGAAACAATGAATTTGAGCGCTATTTTAAAGCAATGATGTGGTATGGCCGTATAGGATTTTATCTTCAACCCCATCCAACTATGTATTATCCTAAAGAAGTAAATTCAATTAAAGAAGGATTAAAGCTTACAAGAATGGCACTCCTAATAACAAAAATTGTTAAATCATCGTCTGAATTAGCAAGACTTTGGGACGAGATATATAAGCCAACAATATTCTTTACAGGAAGAGCTGAAGACTTTACTATCCACGATTATAGTCCATTTGTAGATGATATAGACCTATCTTCAGATTCTTCAATTCTTCTATTTATAGACAAGGCAAAAACATTGCCACAGCCTAAGATTATATCAACTGCAGTTGCAGATACAGTTGGACTACAGGGATTTAGATTTATGGGACAGCGGTTTATACCTGATTCATATATATTACAAAATCTTGTCTATTCAAAAGTAACTCGCTACACTGGGAGTGGTAACCCCTTTACACTTGAGATGACTCTTCTCGGTCCAATGCGTTGCTTTCCCAGGGCGCTTGATGTTATGTGGGTGTTTGGGAGTGAGGCTGCTGGAGACATATTGAAGGAAGAGGGTGATACAGATTATATAGATTATATCAGTCAAGTTAATAAACTAAAAGAAGAGTTTGCAAAATTGCCTGTATCTCAGTGGAAAGACAACCTTTATTGGAGGTTATTATACGCTGTTAAATTACTTGTAACACATCCACATAAGGGATATCCAAGCTTTATGCAATCAAGACTCTGGAGGCTGAAAGAGCTTAACACTGCATTAGGAGCATGGGCAGAGTTACGCCATGATACTATCCTTTACGCAAAGCAAAGCTATACAGTAGAAGCATTAAGTATACCGAGACCCATAGAACTCACTAAAGGATGGGTTGAGCCATATCCTGAGATTTACAGGTGGATAAGTGAACTTGTGAACGAACTTGCTAAAATTGGTGGATACCCAATTGAAGTTAAAAATAAGATAATTAGTTTTTCTGAAATCTTAATAAGACTCAGTGAAATTTCAAATAAGGAACTTAATGGGAAAGAGCTTTCAGATGATGACTATAAACTTATATGGAATATTGGTAGTATTCTTAAAAATGTGACCCAGTTTTCGACCCAACTAATGAGTAGGATTACTTCAGGAACTGACGAAAATATGGCTGTAGTCGCAGATGTTCATACGGACACAAATTCTAAAAAGGTGCTTGAGGAAGGAATTGGATATCCATCTGTAATCTATGTTAAACTACCGGATAAAAGAATATTGAAGGGTAGTGTATTTTCTTATTATGAATTTAAGTTAGGATTAGCAGACCGTCTTACAGATGAGACATGGCAAGAGCAAATTGAAGAAAAGCCACCTCAACTACAAAAATGGCTACTCCCACTTATGTCATTCTGAGCGAAGCGAAGAATCTCTGAAACTGACTACCCCTGTAACAGTAGAGCACTTTCAAAGAATGATTAACTTCATTGTTTTATTAAATTTATTACTCTCCAGCTTATAGAAGTACACTCCAGAAGATACTCTACTACTAAAAGAGTCATAGCCATCCCACTTAACTGAATAATAGCCAGGTTTCTTATCTTCATTAATAAGAGTTTTAACAAGTCTACCTGCACAGTCGTAAATCTTTAAACTTACATGACACTTCACTGGTAACTGGTAACTAATAACCGATGACTTTGTAAATGGGTTTGGTCTATTCTGCGAAAGTCCAAAACTTGTAGGCATACGTTCGCTCACTTCTACTCCAGTAGGAGGTCCAACATAAATATCATCAATGTACCAACCTTCTTTGGTTACAGATCTATCACTACCAAACCGCCATCTGAAATTAACTACCCCTGTATATCCAGTAAGGTCAAATTGAGTAAGAGTCCAGTCTTGAGTTCCTGAATAGCACGGTGTACCACCAGGGAAAGGACTTTGTGGATTACCTATAATAGTGTAAGGATAGCCATTGGTAGGAGTTATTTGTTGCCAGCTTAAACCTTCATCTCTTGATATTTCCACAATCCCACCATCCCATGCACTTGTTTGTGTTTCAGTCTCTGCATCTATCCAGTGCCAGAATTGAAGATAATAACCGGGTACAACTAAAATAGGTGGACTCTCAAGCCCAGCATCATCGCGGTTACTATAGCTTGCACTACCTGCACCTCCACACTTCCAGGAATGAGTCGGTGAGTGACTCCTATAAGTCTCAATATGCCACTCATCACTGTAGCCACTTGTAATTGAGTAATGGGTCCAGCCAGGAAGTGCAGGCTCAAGTGAGTCACAGAAGCCAGGTGTAAGTATAAATAGAGTGAATGTATCAACAGTTGAATAACCAGTTGCTGTTATATTAAGTAACATCTCAGCATAGTGTGGGGCAGGGCATACTGAGCTTATCGTTACATTCAGAGGGGAGAGATTAGCTGTTGAATCAGGTTCTATATCTATACAGTTTCCAGCCCCTACATTCACAGTAACATATGGGTCAGATGTAATTATAGTTGCATTGACTCCTGTCGCCTTAGCTGTTCCAGTATTCTTTAAAGTAATTACTAAATCGCCAGTCTCACCCGGCTCTATCCCGCCATTACCGTTACCACCGGGTGGCTGGTCATTCACTGTATAGCTCTTAAAATTAATGTCAGGGGCAGCAACTATAACATTGAAATTAGAGACCCAAGTTGAGTCCTGTGAATCTTTAATAGTTAAGTTAAAGTTTATTTTATATCTATCTGGACAGTTTTGAGCGACAGTAAAATTGTAGCCATCACTGCCTGTATAAGATGAATCATTTGAAGCTATATTTCCAAAATTTTTAATAGAGTCAGAAAGCTGTGTAATAAAAGTATCTGTACTGCTTAAAATACCACTCACCCCATACACAATAGTTTGGCTCCAATTCTTCACCCATAAAGGCATCTCTATTGACTCACCCGGGTTTACAATTCCATCCCCATTACCACCAGCTACATCATCAATTTTATGCTTAAGATACATCACTCCATACTTTGGAGTCCACATATTCTGAGCAAGCCTCGCAAGTTTCAAGTTCATAGGTATACATTCCTCTAAGTTACGTGGAATTGAAGCTTCATCCCAGAAACCATAGCCAGCAACCTCTGGTGATAAGCTAAATATCTTTGGCTTAGCGATAGTATCACCATACATCCAGTCAAATGTACCACCATTTGCAACATACCATATTGTTTCAATTACAGTCCCGTATGGATAGTTATTTTCAGAAGTCAAAGTCTCAGCCATCGCTACATAAGTAGAATAGTCTGGCTCAGGCACATGAGAGCCATCATAACCCCACGGATATATAAGGCACCCAGCATATGAATGATAGCTAAGATTAACTACAAACTCGTGCTCTTTACAGAAATTAATATATGCTTGAGTTTCAGGCTCTGATGCCGGTGATGGGCCACGATATACTTCACTTCCAGGATCTGGACTTGAGCCTACATCATCATATCCCCAATTATATGGGAAATTGCGATTTAGGTCAACTGGACCCGGGTCACTACGTCTATTCTTACGCCACATACCACCGCCACCAGGGGCTATGGTTTCATTATATAGATAGCCGTCAGGATTTAAGACTAAAATAAACCATAGTTCACAGTTGTTAACAATTGAGGTTACCTCCGGGTCGCTCCCATACTTATCCACTAAATACCTAATTGTTTCCACTAATACATTAACAGTAATCGGTTCCCTTGCATGGATGCATGCATCATATAATACTTCGGGCTCATTCTCATCTGTATTTGGATTATCTGATACCTTCACTGCCCATATTTTATTTCCTTCGTGCCCCTGTCCTATCTCTATTCGTTGAGTCATAATTTCAGAGTGTGCTGTATAAAGTGAATCAACAATTGCATTTGCTTCAGAATAAGTATAAAAGTCACCAAAGTTTGTCCTGCCACTCATCCGCTCAGAGTAATATTTCTCCATATCATCAATTATAATATCAAATGAAAACCCCTGCTCCATCAGTTTTGGAATTTGTTCAGGAAATGCAACTACTTCAGCTATTCCTTTTTTAACCTTTACAATGTCCAATCCAAGCCTTGCAAGCCCACGTACATCCTCAGTATATACTCTGACAAGCATGTATTGCTCAGAGAATGTAGGGGTAGCCGTAGCTATAGAAATAACCAATATACCAAAGATTATGCTTCTCATTTTATACCTCCAATTTAGTCTTTTTACTCTGGATGTTTCTATCAGATTAATCCCATATAATTTTAGATGTATTAAATCCGAGTTTTAGAAATCAGTCAGAATTATCTTGCGCTTTGTTACCTCAACACTATTATTTTACCTGTTTTATTAAATTTGTTGGTTTCTCCACAGGA